>WJJN01000433.1 GCA_014729735.1 Candidatus Zhuqueibacterota bacterium | reverse complement strand
CAGCGGGCAGATTTGCGAAAATACAATGTGCTTGTGCTTCCTTCTACCTGGGGCGGATTGGAAAGATATCGTTCTATTCTCAACAAGAGTGAAATAAAAAAAATAAAAACCTGGGTTGGTCAGGGCGGCACTTTGCTCGCAATAGGAAGCGCGGCTGCATTTTTGGCAGACAGTTCGATCGGCATCAGTCGGGTGAAGCTCCGCAGACAGGCTTTGGACCAACTTGATATTTACAAGAAAGCTGTTGAGGAGGAACAAATGGCAGGCAAGACGCCGGTGGACAGTCTGCTTGTTTGGGGCTCCGGAGAATCTGGTCCGGAAGAAATAAATCAAACTGCTCAAAAAGCAGTTGCAATGAACGCGCTCAAGCAGATCGATGAGCGTCAGCGATTGTTCCTGCCGCGGGGCGCTATCTTGAATGTTCGTTTAAATGACGAGCACTGGCTCAGTTTCGGAGAAGGGGAAAACGTGCCTGCGATCCTTTACACGTCCTATGCATTTCTGTCAAAAAAGCCGGTGCAAACAGTGGGCAGGTTTGACGATGCTGCCAATATCCGGCTTTCCGGATTGATGTGGCAGGAGGCACGGCAGCGTTGGGCTGAATCGGCGTACTTGACACGGGAATCTTTTGGAAACGGACAGATGATTTTGTTTGCAGGAGAGCCATACTTCCGGGCATATTTTTACGGTACGGCACGGCTTTTTCTGAATGCGATATTTTTAGGACCCGGATTCGGTACACGTGGGGCAATCGATTTTTAATGAACAACTATTGATTCACAGGTAATTCAATTGAATTCAATACGACGAAATTTTAGAAAAATAAAGAAACAAATCATTTCCCGATTTATAAATCTGCATGAAGATATGTTTTTAAATTCTGAAACAGAAAACATCCAGCCGGATAAGGAATTAAAAAGCCTGTTGCAGGATCAACGATTTTTGCTTCAAAGCGTTACCGAACTTTTAGAACTGGGTGATGATGAAGACATTTTTCGTTATATTGCTGAAAAGCTGGCGGAAATTGTCCCGGACTCGATCATTATTGTAAATTCATATAATAATGAGACCGAAGAATCTCAAATACGGGCGATAATTGCTTCCAGATGGATGCTTAACAAAGCAATTAAGCTGATCGGAAGAGATCCCAGAACAATGAAATTCAGTATCACCGGTGAAGATAAAGAACAGATCCTGCAACAGGGACTCGTAACAGGACCCAAGGGAGTCCATGAGCTTTCAGCAGGTAAAATACCTCCTGCCACAGGCGATGCCCTGGATAAGCTATTCCGAATTCATAAAATATACGGAATGGGCTTTTCGCGTCATGGCATGCTCTATGGAAATACCGTTATCATTACCCGAAATGGCAAGGAGCTTAAAAACGAGGAATTCGTCGAAACCTTTATTGGACAGGTTTCTATTGTACTGCAGCGTCAACGAGCCGAAACGAAGTTGAAGCAAACGCTGGAACGATTAAATGAGGCAGAGAAGACAGGACGGATCGGTTACTGGCATCATGATCTTATAAATGACATCGAATGGTGGTCGGATCATGAGTATGAAATCCACGGTCTCCCGAACACAAGCCCGACCGGTTTTGATGTCCATTTGAAATGCATCCATCCCGATGACAGAGATCGCCATCAACAGGCTTTTCAAAATGCAAGAGATAATGGTAAGAACGAATTTTTCGATGAATATCGATTGGTGAAGGAAAACAATCAAGTTCATTATGTACAGGCACATTATCATATCGAACGGGATGATAAAGGAAATCCTGTCCGTGCATTTGGTACGGATCAGGATATCACCGAACGCAAGAGAGCCGAGATAAGAATCGATCATTTAAACCAGGCTTTGGCAGCCATTTGTAATATTAATCAGTTGATTGTTCAGGAAAAAAATCGTGATCAACTTATACGCAAAGTGTGTGGTGAATTGAAAAAAGCAAAACGTTATCATAGTGCCTGGATAATCTTGATCGATGATAATTTGAACTTCTTAGATTGCGCATGCTCAGGTTCCGCTTCTGCCGCTCAAATTGAATCAATGAGAGAGCAATTGATTAAAGGAGAGTTTAGCTTTTGTATGAAAGAGGCGCTTCAACAAAAGGACATGCTAATAATCGATAATCCGGAAGAGGCGTGCTCTGATTGTCCGCTATTTGCCGAAGATGTTGACAAAATGACATTTACGACGTGCCTGAATTACGGAGAAAAAATATATGGCTTATTTTCCGTATCTGTTTTAAAAGAGCTGTTGCTTAATAATGATGAAAAACAACTTGTCGAAGAAATGGCAAATGACCTTTCATTTGCACTACACGATATAGAACTCGAGCAAAAGCGCCGGCAGGCAGAACAGGCGCTACGGCAGTCAGAAGATAAATATCGTAGCATTGTGGAAAGAAGTGGCGATGCCATCGGAATGGCGGATATAGAAGGTAACCTGATCCTGGTAAATCCAGTGGCTGCGAAACTGTTCGGCGCGGATGCAAAAAATTTAGTAGGCAGGAATCTATCTCAGTTTTTTCCTGAGTCTCTTGTTAATAGTTTTATGGATTCACTTAAAAAAATTGCTTCAACAAAAAAAGGTTTGCGCAGGAATATAACTTTAGAGTTACCCAGCGGGCTTCACCATTTCATATCGAGTACCGAGCCGATCAAGGATGAAAATGGTGATGTGAATTTCGTTATAAATGTCTCAACAAATATTACGGAGTTAAAAAAGACTCAGGAGAAATTAAAAGAAGCGAATACGATTATCAATCGCAGTCCGGTGGTGGTATTCACATGGAAAAATTCACCAGGCTGGCATATTGAATACGTTTCCGCCAATGTTTATAGATTGCTGGGTTATACGGCAGAAGAGTTAGTTTCTGCTAAAACACCGTACTCTAACTTTATACATCCTGATGATCTTGATCGTGTTACTGCGGAGGTCAATCGATTTACTCGCGAGAAAAATCTTACCGAATTTGAGCATAAGCCTTATCGAATATTGACAAAAGAAGGTAAGGAAAAAATCGTTGCTGATTGGACCTCTGTCGTTATGGATAACAATAAAAACATCACGCATTATCAGGGAATTATTTATGACATCACTCAAGAAAAGCGCGCAGAGCAGGAAAAGGAGCGACTGCAAAAACAGCTTCGACAGGCGCAAAAGCTGGAAACGATCGGCACTCTTGCCGGTGGCATTGCCCACGATTTTAACAATATCCTGACGCCGATTATCGGATATACGGATATGGCGTTGACAAGCCTGCCGCCAACTGATCCACTTTCTTCTGATTTACAGGAAATTCTAAAAGGTGCCAATCGTGCAAAAGAATTGGTCTCGCAAATTTTGACATTTAGTCAGCATGCTGAAAAGGGACAAAAGCCGATACGACTGCATGTCGTCATCAGGGAGGCGTTAAGATTATTGCGTCCTTCCATTCCGTCGACAATCGATATTCGGCAACGAATCGACGAATCATGTGAGCGGGTGGAAGCTGATCCGGGACAAATTCATCAACTTATTGTAAACTTGTGCACGAACAGTTTCCATGCGATGGAAAAAACCGGCGGAACACTGACGATTGAACTGAGCCAGGTGAATGTGGATGAGACTATTGCGCAATATCGACCGAATCTCGCTGCCGGCGAATATGCGATGATACGAATACGGGATACCGGCATCGGTATGGACGAAGACACAATGGATCGTATTTTCGAACCATTCTTCACGACAAAAACAGTGGACAAAGGAACCGGACTCGGACTTTCGGTGGTTCATGGGATTGTCCGCAACCACAATGGTGATATTATCGTGACAAGTGAGCCGGGAGAGGGAACGACTTGTGATGTTTATTTCCCGGTTACCAAAGCAAAAACCGAGGCGGAGTCATTAAGACTCGATCAAATTCAGGGAGGAAGCGAATCAATATTGATTGTCGATGATGAACCTGCAGTTTCCGGAGTATTGAAAAAATTATTAGAGAGATTAAACTATAGGGTGGATGTAAAAAGTAGCAGCATCGAGGCTCTTAAAGCATGCAGGAAGAAATCTCAGAAGTATGATCTGGTTATTTCAGACTTGACAATGCCAATGATGACCGGAATGGAGCTATCTAAACAATTGCATAAATTCTGTCCTGACTTACCGGTTATCATAATGACCGGTTACGGAGATAACATCACAACTGATATGACGGAACACTATGGGATCAGGCAGGTAATTGGCAAGCCAATCACCATCAAGGAGCTTGCTGAAGTTCTGCATCAGGTTTTTAAGAAATAAATTTAATACTAACTATCTACAGCGAATAGCGCTTTAATTTTCCTCGTAAAGTTTTTCTATCGATTCCCAGTATCTCGGCGGCTCTGGTTTTATTACCGTCCACGGATTCCAGCACGTTGTGAATGTACTCTGCTTCCACTTCTGCCAGCGTTCTATTCAAGCCGGAACCGCGTAATGCCTTGAAGCGCATAAGCGATGGCAGATCGGGTGCATCCATAACATTGCCCTCCGCCATGACAACCAGCCTTTGAATAACATTTTCCAGCTCTCGAACATTTCCGGGCCAATGATATTCCTGGAGTAATCGCAGCGCTTCATCCGAAAACGAGAGTCGCGATCTGCCCATTTCTTCCGCATATTTTGCCGCAAAATGATGAGCTAATAACAATATGTCATCTCCCCGATCGCGCAGTGGCGGAATATCGATTGTGATGACATTCAATCTGAAAAACAGGTCTTCCCGGAACTTATTCTTTTCGATTAATTGTGCCAGATTTTTATTTGTCGCCGCAACGATGCGAACATCCACTTTTCTGGTGCGATTGGCGCCAACCATGCATACTTCTTTGTCCTGCAGGACACGCAACAATTTTACCTGCATTGCGAGACTGGTTTCGCTAATCTCATCCAGAAAAATCGTTCCGCCATCTGCTGTTTGAAAAAATCCGGCGCGGGATTCGGTCGCACCGGTAAACGCACCTTTTATGTAACCAAACAGCTCACTTTCCAGCAGTCCTTCCGGAATCCCCCCGCAATTTACCGGCACAAACGGCGCCGATGCTCGCGGACTGTTATAATGTATAGCACGAGCGACCAGTTCTTTTCCGGTTCCGCTCTCCCCATAAATCAGAATAGTGGCTTTTGTTGCTGCGGCTTTAGAGATAGTTTTATAAATTTTTTTCATGGCGTCCGATTCGCCGATGAGATCGGTGGGTGTTTTCAGTGCTTTGGGAGACTGACTGCTTTTCTTTCGGCGACGATGCAGTTTCTCCAGCGCCCGCCGAACCGCGGTGAATAATTCTTCATCGGTAAATGGTTTGGAAAGATATTCCTCAGCCCCGCTTTTCACTGCCTGCACTGCACCGTCGACAGAAGCATATCCGGTAATCATCATCACTTCCGTATCCTTGAAATTCTGTCGAGCGTGTTTGATCAAATCCAGACCGCTGGCACCTGGCATCTTCAAATCTGTGATAATGAGATCGATCGGTGCTTCGTTCAAGACGCGTATTGCTTCGTCCACGCTGGTTGCGGTAAATACCTTATAATTATGAGTCGACAAATTACGCTGCAAAACCTCCAGCGTTGCTAACGCATCATCGACAATCAGTATGCTATCCTTGCAAGACATTTTAATTCATTCCTTTTTTTCAAGCGACTGCGGAACGGGCAATATCACTCTGAATATTGATCCTTTGCCCGGATTGCTTTCAACATCTATTCTTCCGCCATGTGCAGTAACGATCCCGTGAACCACCGCCAGTCCCAATCCAGTACCCTGATCTACATCTTTTGTTGTGAAAAACGGGACGAATATCTGTTTAAGCGTTTTATGATCCATGCCTGTACCTTTATCTTGCACTTCTAAAATAACAGCGTTCTCCGAGTGGGATGTTCCGACAATCAACTGTCCTCCGTCGGGCATTGCCTGGATTGCATTTACGATCAGATTTACAAGTACTTGATGCAATTGGGACGAGTCAGCAATTATTTCCGGCAGCTTTCCGTCCAATTTTCGGATGAGCTCGATTCCGGATTTCTGGCAACGAGCTTCCAGAAAATAGAGTCCGTCCTGAATGATTTTGTTTAAATTGACCGATGATTTACTGGGCGGCGTCTGCCGTGCGAATAGCATCAACTTTCGAATGACTTCTCTGGCATAGAGCGAGGCAGCAACAATTTTTTCGGTGTCCCTATTTGTTTGCTCGGAAAGCTCCGGATTCTTCTGAATTAACTGGGCAAATCCCAAAATATTTCCCAAAGGTTCATTTAACTCATGTGCTACTCCTGCGGCAAGTTGACCGATGGTTGCCAGCCGGTCCGCATGGCGCAGTTGATCCTCCAGCTTGATTTT
>WJJN01000056.1 GCA_014729735.1 Candidatus Zhuqueibacterota bacterium | reverse complement strand
CGGCGTAAAAGGAAAACTTACGATGCTACCGAGAAATCCTAATAATACCAGCTTTACGAAAAACGAAGGATCCTGGATGTTGAATAAGTCGATTAAAAAATCGGATTTCATAATGCGAAATGCGATGTAAATCGATACGAATCCCACGATCTCCGAAGTCACCAGCCGCTTGAAAACATGTTTCTTTTTCCAGTGTCCGGCTTCATGAGATAAAATCGCGAGGATCTCGTCCTGCGTCATCTTTTCGAGAAGTGTATCATATAAAATAATTCTTTTTGTCTTACCAATTCCTGTGAAATAGGCATTCGTGTGCTTGCTGCGCTTCGAAGCATCGATCTTGAACACCCGGCTGATCTTGAGACCCGCCTTGCTCATCAGCTCCTTGATCCGCTCCTCAAGTCCCTCTTCTTCCTCGATAGGCGTGAATTTATTGAACAGCGGTTCGATTACATATGGACTGATATACATCAGAAACAGACTGAATACCAGAAAGAACGCCCACAGCCAGATCCACCAGTAGTCGGGATTGCTCTGAATTATCCAGAATCCGAGTCCACCCATAATGCCAAAAATAATGAGCGAAAGAATCAGCGATTTAAAAAAATCAGCGATCCACAGCCCGATAGTCTTGGTGTTAAAACCGTATTTATTTTCTATCTTGAATGTGCTGTACAGATCGAACGGGATATCCAGAATCGTTGATGCGACAGAAAGTACGATAAAGAACAACAGTCCGTTCAAAATAAAAGAATCGAATGTGAATGCAATTGTCGAATTATACCAGTTCAAAAGACCGCCGAAAATAAAAACGATCAAAATGATATTGTTGAAAATGGATTCGATGTATCCGAAGCGGCTGTGCTCCACGGTGTAGTCCCGTGTTTTTTTCAGCAGATCGGCGTCGATGTGCCCTTCGAATTCCGGCGGTATTTTCGCGCCGTGTTTTTTGAGATGGTTCAAATTCAAAAATTTCATGCTGTAGCTTAATGCCACAGTGATCAAATACAGGATCAACACAAGTATGAGATATCCATGCATGGGAATTTTCCTTATCTATCATAATCTGTTTATTTTTTCAATGATTTCCGTTGTCGAAGCACCTTTTACAAGCGGCAGGATCACGATCTTTCCGCCGTAGCCCTCCACACACCGCCGTTCCTGCTGATCGATGGTATCGATATCATAATCGCCGCCTTTGACATAAAAATCCGGTTTTAAAAATTCCAGCATTTTCAATGGCGAAGGTTCATCGAATATCAACACATAATCGATGTATTGCACAGCACTCAACACCTTTGACCGAGCGACCTCACTAAAAATCGGTCTTCCAGCGCCCTTTAATGCTCGTGTTGAATGATCGCTGTTCAAACCAACGACCAGGTAATCGCCCAGCTTTTTCGCGCCTTCCAGATACTCCACATGTCCCACATGCAGTATATCGAAACAACCGTTTGTCCAGACGATTTTCTCATTTTGCTCCCGGTGGCTGGTAATCAAGCCGGAAAGCTCATCCACAGTAACAAGTTTTTCCGGTAATTTTTGCATAAAATTACGAGTGATCCTTTCGTGTTACTACAAAACTATATTCAGGTTATTCCCGTTCCAATTTCAGAATGAGCTCCGCTGTCTCCAGCAAATTATCGACGATGAAATCCGGCTTGGATTCAAGCGCTTCATTTTCTTTTTCGGGGTCGAATTTGCTTTTCACTAAAATCGTTTTCAGACCGGCGTTTTTACCTGCCGCGATATCGCCCCAGCTATCGCCAACGAAATAACTATGCGCCATATCCAGATTCATGTCCTGCTTCGCACGTTCGACCAGCGCAGTTCCCGGCTTTCGGCAGTTGCAATTCTCCGATTTGCTGTGCGGACAAAAATAGATTTTATCGATTAAAATATGATGCTTTGACACTCCTTCGAGCATGCGCTTATTGACACGGTAGAAATCCTCACGCGTGTAATACCCTATGCCAATCCCGGGTTGATTGGTGATAATGATCAATCGGTATTCCATGTCATAAAGCTTTTTCAGTCCCTCGATTGCATGCGGCAGAAACTCGAATTGTTCGGGATCGCTTAAATAACCGGTATCCTTATTGATCGTTCCGTCGCGATCCAGAAAAATAGCCGGCTTTTTTTTCATCGCCTTTTTTTCGAAAAAACCGGTTCCTGGATGCTCTTCTTTATAATGCGCATGCTCGGTAGTTGCCGACTGAATTTTTTCGATGATAAGCGTCGTCGAGATATCTTCTGCCACTGGAATTAACTGCACCTGTCCCCCGCTCTCTTCGATCACCGATTTGGAGGTCAGTTGATTTTCCGAATAATCACCGGCTTTGAAATAGAAATCCGGTTTCAACGCCCGGATGTTTTTTTCATTACGCCGCTCATCGAAAAGAAAGGCAAAGTCCACTGCCTGCAACGCGGCGATTAATTTTATCCGATGGTCTTCCGGGATAACGGGTCGATCCTCCCCTTTATATCGCTTCACGGATTCATCCGAATTCACGCCGACGATCAGGATGTCACAGTATTGTTTCGTTTTCTCAAGATAATCTGCGTGCCCGGCGTGCAGCACATCGAAAGCACCGGATGTGAAACCGATGCGAAGTTCTTCTGCGCGGAAATAATCGCATAACTCTGCCAGCTCATCGCGGGTTTTGATTTTCGATTCGACCATCTACCGTGATTCCTTGAAAAAGTGGGATTCGATCATGGCACTGATCGTATGATAAATTGGCAAGTGCATTTCCTGTACTTCATTCACGGCAGACGCCGGCGCCTTAATTGCGATATCAGCAATCGAGCTTAGTTCGCCTCCTGTTTTACCTGTGAATCCGATCGTAGTTAATCCCTTTGCCTTTGCGGTCACCAGTGCGTAGTTTACATTGTGCGCATTCCCGCTGGTACTTATTCCAATGAGAACATCTCCTTTTCTTCCCAGTGCATAAAGCTCCTGTGCATATTCCATGCTGCGAACCGGATTATCATTTTCCACTGCCGTCAAAAGTGAGTGATTTAATCCCAGTACCATTACCGGAAATCCGTATTCCAAATTACTGCTCAATTCATCGCTAAACGGAAGTCCATCGAATGCGCTCCGATCCGTCGGAGTTAACCAGCGCTTTTTCTCAAAGGATTTTAATAATTCGGCGGACAGATGCATGCAGTCCGCAATACTGCCCCCGTTGCCACAAAGGTACAGGATGTGACCTTTTTCAAAGCATTCGATCAACTTTATATATACTTTCAATATATCCGGAATTTGCTTTTTCAGCGCAGGATATTTGCCTGCAAAATCGACCAGCACTTCGATAACTTCCGGATGCTCCCCGATGAATCCGTGAATCATCTGTCTGATCTCATCATTATGTTCTCTATTTCCCATGTCAATTCATCCTGATTTTATGCAATGTGTTCATTAGTTCGGACATACTTTTTACGGCATAATCCGGTTTCTCATGGTCATTGCGCGGCTTAAGCTGCGAGGCGCTGGCTTTGCGGATACTGTTGAAATACATGGCTTCCAATCGATCCGACGGCTTGTAGCCTTTGGAATCCAGCGGTATATTGACCCAAATTGTTTTCATACCCAGGGCTGCAGCCGGTATAATATCATTATCTATTCGGTCACCGATCATGACAGCCTGCTGCGGCTGACATCCGGCAGCCTGGAGAGCGTATTTAAATATCCTCATATCCGGTTTACTGAAACCGGCGGCAGCACTGATGGCATTTACGGCGAAGTATTCCATCAATCCGTTCTTTTCGAGAATCGGGATCACTTCTTCCGGCTGATTGGCAATCAAGCCTAACTTGAAATGTTTTGCTGCATCCTCGATCACAGGTCGGATGCCGTCAATCATCGGACTGACCTGCTCCCATTCTGCTGCCAGACGTTTCAACATGGCTTTGTATTTCTTGTGAACGATATCCTTTCCCAAATATTCCTCAGCTACAGCATAATGATGCCGTCCGTTTCTGTTTCGCAAAATGCTGTTTTCGCGGAAGTCCAGCATATCTTCAAATGAAATGGCTCGTTTGTTTTCCTGGATCAATTCAAAAATATAGAAATATAATTGCGCCATTGCCGGATCGTCATTCAAAATTACATTTCCGATATCAAAGAAAGCCCATTCTACCATAATTCAATAATTCTCCTGACATTGTGACTTAAATTTTGAAGTACTAACATACGAATATTTAGAGTCGGTGTCAAGAGAAATTTTGAGAAAGATTTTTTAATGAAACCGGGAATAGAGAATGAATAATAAATTAAAGCGAATGTGCCGGAGTGGGGTCACTTTCGACGCAATAGTGGATTCCTTGAAGATATAATGTTAAAATCCTTGCGAAGGGTTCAAACCTTCGCAAGGATGTCTGATGATTAAGCTCTTTTCAGCGCTCGTTTTTCTTTTCTGCGCATTGAAATTTTTTCGACTACTATATAGAGAACCGGCACCACCAATAGGGTAAGAAACGTTGCTGCAAGTAAACCACCGATCACAGAACGAGCCATCGGCGCCCAGTTTTCGCCACTCTCGCCAAGACCCAGCGCCAGCGGAACCATTGCCAGAATAGTCGTCAGTGCAGTCATTAATACCGGTCTCATCCGCGTTTCGCCGCCCTCCTGAGCAGCTTCCAATAATTCCCTGCCCTGCTCCCGCAATTGATTCATATAATCGACGAGCACGATACCATTGTTCACAACAATTCCCACAAGCATAATGATTCCAATGAGAGCCATCACCGTGATTTCAGTTCCGGTAACCAATAATGCAAGAGCAACACCAATAATTGATAACGGGATTGTAAACAGAATTACGAAGGGATCAAGCAAGGATTCAAACTGAGATGCCATGACCATGTAAGTCAATATAACAGCCACGATCATAGCAATGCCCAGATACATGAACGACTCTTGTTGTTCTTCAGCAATTCCTGAAATCTCCAGCCGGAAATCATTCGGGAGTGCCACTTTTTTCAACTCGTTCTGCACATCCACGGTAACACTGCGCAGGTCCCTTCCGGAGACCATCATCGACACTTTAACGACTCGCTCCTGATCCTCCCGTGTAATTTCTGTTGGTGCTTCGGTGGAGATAACATTTGCAACTGCTCGCAACGGAACCTTCGCACCGGTTGGAGAAGAGATGGTTATGTTTTCCAGGTCGCGTTTGCTCGTTCGAAATTGTCGTTCAAGCTGTACCCGGATATCGTATTCATCACCAGCTTCTCGATATTGAGTTGCAACCGTTCCTAATATATTCGAGCTAACGGTTTGCGAGACCATTGCCGCATTCATACCTAAATCTGAAATCCGTTTCCGGTCAAGCATAATTTGTAATTCAGGTTTCGCTTCTCGTAGGGAAATGCGCACATCTTGAGTCCCCGGGATGTCCTCAACTATATTAAGTATTTCTTCGGCAAGGCTTTTTGATTTCACCAGATCGTTACCGAAAATTTCAACAACAATATCTCCTTCGCCAAACATTCCGCTGAAACCGCCCTCCTGAAAGGTAATTTCAGTTCCGGGGAAATCATTGAATCGCTCACGCAAATCCTGTTCAATCTCTACCTGCCTGCGATCTCGTTCGCCTAAATCAACCAGTCTAACTCCGATTTGCCCTTCATGTGAGCCGCCGCCACCAAACAGGGCACCAATTCCTTCTCCCTGTCCGAATTCAATACGAATATTATCTGCTTCCGGTACTTCTTCCCGGATAACTCCCGCCAATTGCTTCATTGTCTTTTCCATCTGATCCAGACTCGTTCCTGGCGCTCTTTTAACGACTATTTCGATGTAGCCCTGATCAGACCTCGGGAAAAAATTACCACCTCGGGTTCCCAGAATAATCACTGATAACACAAATATTAGAAATGTGCTGAATAACACCGTCTTACGATGGAATATCGACCATCGCAGCAAATGACTGTAACCTTTGGCAAGTGTATCTAACCCTCGGTTTATACTATCTTTGACCTTTTTCACAAAGCCATTGCTTTTTTGATCGTTATCATCCCGGATAACGAGAAATCGAGATGCAAGCAGCGGCACTAACGTCAATGCAATAATCAACGATGCAAGCAAAGAAAAACATATCGTCACGACCATGTCATTAAATAGCTCGCCGGCTATTCCCGGAACAAACAATACCGGTACGAAAACAGCCAATGTTGTCAATGTCGATGCGGTAATTGCCATAGCGACTTCGCTGGCGCCAATATCGGCTGCTTCACGAATATTTTCACCCAATTTTCGATGTCGGAAAATATTTTCCAATACCACGATCGAATTATCCACGAGCAATCCCACTGCCAACGCAAGTCCTGCCATGGAAATGATATTCAGTGTCAATCCTGCCTGATCCATCACTGCGAAAGTCACCACTAATGATGTCGGAATGGATACTGCCACAATCAGTGAGCTTCGCACATTTAGCAGGAATACCAAAAGGACCAGAAACGCCAGGAGAATCGCTTCAATTGCCGTATTTCCGAGATTAGAAATCGACTTATTTATAAATTCTGACTGATCCCAGATGTTGACCAGTTCGACCCCTTTGGGAATTTCTTCAACGATATCATCGAGACGCTCATTCACATCCGTGCAAACAGTTACTGTATTGGCGTCTGACTGTTTATTGATAAATAACAGGACAGTCGGAATTCCATTATTGAATTCTCGTTGGCGCTGCTCCTTGAAACCATCGACAACCTGTGCCACATCCTTCACACGTACGGGAATATCACCGACATTCACGATCACAGTGTTCCGAATCTGCTCCAGATTTGAATATTCGCCAATCGTTTGAACGGAGAATTCCATCTGATTATCATCTACCCACCCCGCCGGGATCTGCATATTGTTCATTCGAAGAGCATTCACTACATTATCAATAGAAAAATGATGCGCTTGTAACCGATAGGGATCGACCATAACTTTGATTTCACGTTCCAATCCGCCGCCCGTAAATGCATTTGCGACCCCTGGAATTCGCTCCAACCGAGGTTCGATATCTCGCTCGGAAATGCGCCGCAATTCCGCCTGTCCGTACTGCTCGGAATTTACACCTATAAACATCACCGGCTGCAACGACGGATCGAAAGCAAATACAACCGGCTGACTGACCTCATCAGGCAGAAAATCTCTGATCAAATCGATATTCTTTCGAGTATCGATTTCTGCCTGATCCATATCAGTGCCCCAATCAAATTCCAGGATCACCAGCGAAAGTCCCTGGCTCGATGTGGAGCTTACTTTTTTTGCATTTTCAACAGATGCCACTGTTTCTTCGATGGGACGGGTCACCGTATTTTCAATATCAAATGGACCTACTCCCGTATACTGCGTAATCACAGCAATTACCGGAAAGGTGATGTCCGGGAATAAGTCCAGCTTAAGCCTTGCAAGAGAAAAAATACCGAAACCCACAAGGATCAAATATATCATAAAAAACGTTATGCCACGTTTAATTGCTACTGATGAAAATTTCATTACTGTCAACCTCCAGATATTTCACAAATCAGATTGATACTCTAATTTTGAGATTCAATTATTTTCACTGCCGCACTGTCTTTTAAACTCTGCTGTCCGATGACAACTATTTTTTCATCTAAATCGAGCCCCCCGGAAACAACGGAAACCGTTGCATTGGTATAACTTACATCGATCTCACGCAAATATGCCGTGTCATCATTGACGACAAAAACATGAGATTTAATAACAGCAACATCCTGTCCGTCAATTCGCTTCAAAGCAGTATTTTCCATGATTGCATGTTTCGGAATCACGATCACATCTTCCAGTGTGTTTATACAAATTGTGACCTCGGCAAACATACCCGGTTTCAAACGACCATCCTCATTATCTACCATGATTTCGATTTTACCCATGCGGGTGATAGGATCGAGTACCGGACGTATTTTGCTGATCGTGCCGACAAAAGTTTCATCAGGATAACTGGTAACTTTGATATTCGCACATTGATCTTTTTTGATTTGCCCTAAATCCTGCTCCGGGGCATTAATTTCAACCTTTACTTGTTTCATTTGGACGATAGTCACCAACGGCAGCGGTCCTGATGCCATATCGCCCTGCTCGTAGTTTCGGATGCCGATCACTCCTGAGATTGGAGCGGTGATTGTCGCATCATCCAGTTGACTTTTCGCCTGTAGTAAAGCTGCTTGCGATTGTTCCACAACAGCTTGTGTTGCCTCATATTGCGTTTCAATTGTTTCGTACTGTTGCTGGCTCATCACATCTTCTTTTCTGAGTCGCTGTGCACGCTGGTATTCGGATTCGAGATTTGCCAACTGTGCTTTTGCGCTGACCAGCGCAGCTTCTGCCTGCACAACTGCCTGTTTGATCTTAGTGGCTTCGATCAGTGCAATAACGTCGCCTTTTTTAACATAATCGCCTTCATCTTTCTCAAATCGTACTATTCGATCAGGAATCTTTGAAAAAACTTTAACTTCCTGCTCTGCTTTTACATCGCCAGTGTATCTTAATTCCTTTTGAACGGTTCCTTTTGTTACATTTGAAATTTCAACCGGGATTTTAGCAACCTCTTCCTCGGCATTCGAATCAGGTCCGGAACAATTCATGAAAGACACTCCGAATAAAGTGACTACTAACAAAAGAATGATTGCTCGTTTCATTGACTACTCCTTAGATATTGGTATTTACAAAATTCCTTTTAATTTTCCCGTGACTTTTCTTAAATTGTATCGAGCCAACTGATAATCGAAAAGAGATTTCAGATAATTCAATTTCGCTTGTGTGAGCGATAGTTGTGAAGACAGAACATCCAATTGCGTATTCGCACCTTCCTCATACATCAGGTTCGCCAAACGAAGTGCTTCTTCTGCTAATTCCACTGTCTCCATCGAGGAAAAATAATTTTCTTTAGCTACCTGAAAATTGTTATATCCGATTTCCACTTCCGCTGAAATACCATCATAGATCTGCTTTTCCGTGTCCAACATGATCCGATGATCCAGCTTTGCTTTTTGATACTTTTTTGTCGATGCAAATCCATGAAATAGTGGAATCTGCAAGCTCACAGCCGATGTAAATCCCTTGCTGAAATCATCCTGACTCACGTCCAGATCATTCTTCATGGCGATAAAAGAATAATCTGTCTGAAAGAACAATTTCGGCATAAACTCGCTCCGAGCTAGTGTAATTCCGCTGCTGGTAATATTCTTTTGATATCGGGTCGCCAGAAGTGCTGGTCGGTTTTCAAATGCAATGTTTTTTAATTGATCCAGTGTCTGGCTCCCGAATTCATCTTCAATAAAATTGAACTGACCCTCGATTTCAAGATCAGCGCTCATATTCAATCCTAATACGGTTTTCAACTGCGTGAGTGCCGCTTCAAAATCGTTCTTGGCAGAAAGAACAGTGGGTTCGAGATTTGCGACATCTACCTCAGCACGCATTTTATCGAACCCGGTTGCCATGCCGGCTTCGTACTTTTTAGTTACGACTTCCAGATTAGCTTTTGCCTGCTCCAGAGCTTCCCGCTGCACGGAAACGACTTCTTTTGCAAGTAGAGTCATTAGAAACGCATTTGCAGTTTGAAATATGAGTTCCTGACGCTGCTCGTCCAAATTCAACTCGGCAGCATTTTTTGCAGCCGTCGCCATTTTGATGCCGGCATACCCGGCGCCACCGAGAAACAGCGGCTGACTAACAACCGCACCATAGCTAATTGTATTTTTTAGTCCGAATGAAATTTTAACAAAATCCGGCATGTCCTGAAGTTCCGGTATTACACCCGCAAGTGGACCTAACATCGGCTTGATAAAGTTCGGTATTGTATTCTCCTGGATTTCCCAGGCACGCTGTAAATTTGCAGAAGCATCCAGTTTCGGGAGAATTGTGGAATAAGCTTCCCAAACACCAGCCCGTGCTTTTTCAACTTCTTTTTCAGCAATGCGAATACCCGGATTCTTCTCCAGCGCTAAGTCGACACTTTTTTGTAGATTTAATGTTATTTTTTCCTGAGAAAACATGGATACGGGCAATAACAAAATATATATGATGACTAAAAGCAGCTTGAATCCATTCTGTTGCATTCGTTCCTCCAGATTAAGATGATTTATTCGTTTAGCCCTTTAAATAGCAGTTCGACGATATCTTCAGCCAATTCATCGGATAAAATTTTCTCATGACTGGATAATTGTCTGTTCGTGAAATGAAACATCACCGCACCGAAAATCTCCACTGCCAGCTCGGGTTTTGCTCCGGCACCAAATTCACCTGACGCTATTCCCTCCTCGATCATTTTAATAAAGATCTGTTTATGGCGTTCGGCATCGTGCTCAAATTCATCGAATAATACCAGTCGCTGAGTGGATGTGAATAATGTCATAAAAAATCTGACGTATTCCGGATATTTAATGCAATGTTCAAATCTCTTCTTTAGCAATAACAATAATTTGGTCTTTGCCGGAATTTTTTGATTGATAATTTGTTTGACGTCCTCATTCGCAAATTCAATACCGGTTCTGACCAATTCCTTGTAAATTCCTTCTTTGCTGCCGAAATAATAATAAATCGTAGGCTTGGTTACCTTCGCCCTTTCGGAAATCTCACGCATGGAAACTGCATGGTATCCCTTGTCTGAAAACAATTTTGCAGCTTCTTTGAAAATTTTCGATTTCGTTTGATTTTCATCAATACCACTCAAAATAATTCCTCTCATCATCTGTTTATACCTACCGTTAGGTAAGCTTACCTGTTAAAAAAAATATTTATAATGTTAGTATGTAACGCCAATTTCTGAAATTTGTTTCACCGGATTATTTCATTTTTGTATGCGGGGACCAGTTTTTCCATTCTTCCAATTCGATTTTTACCGAGCCGATAAAAACTTTCATTTCTGCTTTCAATGGCGGACGTTGCCTGTCCCTCATAAACCACCCCTTATAAGGTCCTGTCAGTCCCGCAATACCTTTCATCTTCACGACGCCGTCAAGGTAATAGGTATTGAGGGGTTCATCAAATGCTCCTATTTTCACAGCTTCATTTTCACCTTTGAAATTGATCAGAACCTTCCCCTTTTTCGCCTCAAAAAAAGATGTTAGCGTGTCAGTGACGTTCGAATGTACGTGTGCACGGGCATAATAGATCAGGCTGGCTCCGTCCAGAACTTCTTCGTTAAGCGGCACATCGTCAATAATTGTTTTAGATGTGTCTTTCATACTTGTCATATTTATATGCATCATTTTTTTATCATAATCAAAACTATATGTTGCATCATACTTTTTTCCGTCCATAATTTCCAGCGCAGAAAAAAGTCGCAGTCGAAATTTATCATCGATATAACTATCATACACATTATGCATATTAACGAAAAATATCAATGGATTTGAATCAATAAACAATTTTATGTGATATACAAAAGCGTCATCATACGTCAACGTGTCATGAACCACAATACGTACAGTACCTAATCTTATAAATGAATATTTGACTTTATACGAAAGCTCTTCGCCTATTTGCCATTGGTAATTATTTCCATTGCCAAAGGCTGAATTTGCCAACAAGCACAACCCTATGATAAAAAAACGCATATATTTTGCCATTTATCAAAATATCCTCATTAATTCTCATTTGATAATTGCTTATTTAACTCTGGAAAAGGATACAGGTTTCGGAATAATTTATTATTATCGGTCTTTTAGCCGAAATATATATAAAAATCAATTAATATCTTTCAGCAAAAATAAGTTATGGATGGTATTTCCCAATTTGTGCAGAAATACATTTATTATGAAAGAGATAGAAAAATGGACCTGCCTATTTTATTGCATCAATATTTTGATTTGACTGCTCATCGTTTCCCTGAAAAAACCGCGCTGGTATGTGATCAAGATCGCATCAGCTATTCTTCATTATTTTTCCATGCGGAACACCTTTCAGACAAATTATCTGATTTGGGTATTAGCAAACAAGACAGAATTATTATTTTTCTGGACAATTCACCGGAAATCGCTATTGCTCTTTACGGCATTCTAAAAACCGATGCCATATTCATTGTCCTCAACGGATCCCTGAAGCCTAAGAAACTCTCGTACATCATCAATGACTCTTCAGCAGCGATTTTAATTACTCATACAAATAAAGCATCGGTCGTTAAGGATGCATTGAATTCAGTTGAACATGATATGCAGTTAATCTGGCTCGGACCGGAAAATAGAATTCCGTTGTCATTATCAAATCAATCATTTCATTGGAATGAAATTCTTTCCGGTTTGAATCAAAATTCTTCGCTGGGTGCCCCCATTTTTCACATAAGATCATCGAAATCCATTGACCTCGATCTGGCGTCGTTGATCTATACCTCGGGTTCCACTGGTGAGCCCAAGGGCGTAATGTCGTCGCATCGCAATATGATATCTGCAGCGCGAAGCATTATCACCTATCTCGAAAACACGCCGGATGATATCACTTTGAACGTACTTCCTCTCTCCTTTGATTACGGACTTTATCAGGTGATTATGTCGCTAATATTTGGCGGCACCGTTGTATTGGAGAAATCATTTCAATACATGCACAGTGTTCTAAGCAAAATAGCGACTGAAAATGTCACTGGATTTCCGATTGTACCAACGATTTTGGCGATGATTTTGAGAATGAAAGATGTGCATGAATATAATATCGATTCATTACGCTATATTTCCAATACCGGCGCTGCGTTGCCGGTTGAACATATCCAAAAATTTCGCAAGCTTTTTCCAACTGTGAAGGTCTACTCGATGTACGGGTTAACCGAGTGCAAGCGGGTCAGTTACATGCCTCCTGCCGAGATCGACCGTAAACCTGATTCTGTGGGAAAGGCTATGCCAAACTGCGAGGTGAATATCGTCGATGAAAATGGCAAAGAAGTTGAATCCGGTGAAATCGGCGAATTAGTGATCCGGGGCTCCAATGTGATGAAAGGCTACTGGAAAGCACCGGAATTAACGGCTAAATATTTTCGAAACGATATCATTCCCGGTGAAACAGTTCTGTATTCCGGCGATTTATTTCGGATGGATGACGATGGCTATCTCTATTTTGTCGGTCGAAAAGATGATATGATAAAAAGCAGAGGCGAACGATTGAGTGCCCGCGAAATCGAAAATACTATTCATGAAATGAATGATATCAGCGAAGTAGCAGTTGTCGGCGTGCCTGATGAGATTTTTGGTCAGGTGATAAAGGCTGTAATTGTTGCCAAACCCGGAACACAAATCTCAAATAACGATGTACTTGCATTTTGCACCAGGAACATGGAGCCTTTTGCCGTACCCAAATACATCGAATTTGTAAATGAGTTGCCGCGTACTCCAAATGGGAAAATCGATAAATCCCTACTTCTTTAAAATTATACGATATGAATTGTTAAAATCAAGACATAAAAAGGAGCAGCACATGACTTATTCCAGGCAATCTATAAACATAGATCCGCAAAAAGAAACGGCAAAAATATGTAACCGATTGAAAATCGATGTTTTCAAAAAATTGAAGCGCCGCGGTGCGGTCATCGGCATTAGCGGCGGAATCGATTCATCCGTTGTTTTGGCGTTATGCGTGAAAGCCTTTGGACCTCAGAAGGTCATTGGAATAATTATGCCTGAAAAAGATTCGAGCCCCGAGAATTTCCCAATGGTGCAAAAATTAGTCGATAAATTTGAAGTGCAAACCGTCGTCGAAGACATGACGCCTGCTCTCTATGGATTTGAAACTTACAAACGCAGGGATGAAGCCATTCAAAGGATCTTCCCGGAATACAACATGGGCTATAAAACAAAGATCGGTCTTTCTCAGAACATTTTGGAAAAGGACACGCTCAATTTATTTTCTTTGACAATCATTTCACCGGATGGCGAACAGAAGACGAAACGGATGCCACTGAGTGAATATCTGCAAATTGTTGCTGCTTCAAACTTCAAACAGCGGAGTCGTATGAGCATGCTGTATTATCACGCGGAACGACAGAATTATGCAGTCATCGGCACAGCGAATAAAAACGAACATGCGCTTGGCTTCTTTGTGAAATATGGCGACGGAGGAGCGGATGTGATGCCAATCAGCCATCTGTTTAAAACCCAGATCTTTCAACTTGCGGAGCATCTGGATATTCCGGAAGAAATCCGCAGTCGAACTCCCACAACAGACACGTATTCCGCGGAACAAACGCAGGAAGAATTTTTCTTCAGATTACCCTTCGATATTCTTGACCGCATCTGGCATGGATGGGAAAATGGCTATTCTACTGAAGAGATTGCGTCAGCGTTGGATTTAGGCGCGGAGCAAGTTCAGAATGTCATCAACGACATCAAGCGAAAGATGCAGGCAACAGAATATTTGCGAATGCCGCCGCTGTAATTTGAATCAGCATGCCGAAATTATACTTGCTTTTATCATCTTTTTTGATATATTTCTGGCATGCGATTTCCATTGTCACGAATATTTCAATTTACCACCGACAGGCTGATTCATCTTACCATTATTTTAACCGGCTTTTGCACGATGATGAGCCAGATTGCCCTTTTAAAGGAACTGGTCATTGTATTTGCCGGAAACGAACTCACTCTTGGTTTCATGCTCGGGGTATGGTTATTGGGGACTGCTCTGGGAAGTGGAATACTTGGACGTTTCGGGAGCAGATCGAAACATCCGCATATCATATTTATGATCCTGTTGCTCTGCTTTTCATTTCTTGTTCCCATTTCCGCCGTTGGCGTGCGACTAAGCGCCGGTTTTTGGGGCATTCAGCAAGGGGAATTATTGGGACTACTTCCGGTCGTTTTTATTCCATTGATGACCCTCTTTCCAATAGCACTACTCGCGGGCATGCTCTACACCGTCGGATGTTATGTCTTCAATCTGTTCACGAAAGAGCCTGCAACTTCCGTATCTAAAATTTATCTTTTTGAAGCGATTGGCTCCGGGATCGCAAGTTTCCTGTTCAGCCTTTTTCTGATCCGTATTCTCGATAATTTCGTG
>WJJN01000432.1 GCA_014729735.1 Candidatus Zhuqueibacterota bacterium | reverse complement strand
GTGAACCCAACAGAATACCACACGCAATATTATTGGAAAAATGCGCGCAAAAGTGATAATAATGAAAAGGTCGAAATTGAGTCTCTGAATGACTTCTCAAATAATAGGATTAATTTCGAATTGATCCCGGTGACGCGAAAAACTTTAGGTAATGAGCACATCGAGATTTCAGTATCTGATAAGTATTCGGGATCAAATTTAACGCTTGGCACCACCGGCGGCTTGCCAGATACTTACCTCGATGATAATAAATCATTGCTGTTCGGACATCCGGCGCCACATACATCATATACGACTATTAAAATCGGAGAGGAAGAATATATTTTCGGTTCTCCGGATGGTGATTATATGTACGTAAATGATAACTTTACGCCGGAGAATCGAATTGTGCCGCATTTTATAGATGGCGGCAGAGGCATTCATTGGGGCTGGACAATCGACAATGTCCGCGTTGAACAAACGGTTTCGATGGTTAAAAGTGAATGGTCGGAAAAGAAAATATATGATACTGCAAAAATAAAATATATGCTGACGAATTTATCCGGCGAGCCGAAGGAAGTCGGTTTACGTATGCTTTTCGATACAATGCTCGGTGAAAATGACGGTGCACCGATTCGCACGCCGGATGGTGTATTTACCGACCATGAACGCAATTTTTTGAAGCCAAATATTCCTGCCTGGTGGACGGCTGTAGAGGGCGATAGCACCCGAACGATTTTCTCGGCGCAAGGAACGCTGGCTGATTATGGAACCACAGTTCCGGATCGTTTTGCAATCGTTAAATGGCAGAATATTTTTCAGAATATCTGGAATTATGAAACAGAAGATTCCTGCAAAATTGTTCACGATAGTGCAGTCGCACTATGGTGGAATCCGGTTGCGTTGAACAAAAACGAATCCAGGGAAATTGTAACATATTATGGATTGGGAGAGATGATCCCGGATTCGATTCCTCCCTATATTTACGCACTAAATCCGGACAGCAATAGTGTGGTGAATCCGGATACTGAAATTAGCTTCCATGTAAAGGACGACTATATGGGGGTCGACGGACGGTCCATAAAAATGTGGGTCAATCAGAAGCGAGTTTATCCGGATACGACAAGCGATGCCGAGCGAAAAAATTACACCGTAACTTATCAGCCGCCACATGCGTTCAAATATAACCAGAAAATCCATGTCCGCGTGTACGCGCAGGATCGGGCATATGTGCCGAATGAATTAAACGCCAAATATGCTTTTGAAATTTTAAAGGATTCGGAATCTCCTTTCTTAACACAATTAATACCGGATAGCGGAGCAACCGGTGTCGAGGTGACTTCACCGGTTCAATTTCATATCAAGGATTTGCTTTCCGGCGTGGATTCATCACAAATACGAATTGTTGTAAATAATGATACGATTCGAAATTATGAAATAAGCGGTACCCCTAAGGATTATGCGTTCACCATTATCCCGCAACAGTCTTTCCAATACAATGACGATGTTACGGTAAAGGTGTGGGCAGCGGATTTGGCATCACCAACGAATTATATGTACGAGGAATATACATTTCATATTCAAAAAGATAGTGATGCTCCGTATCTCGATCAAATTTCTCCGGGCAGAGATAACACTGATATTCCGATCACGTCTGCTGCCGGTTTCCACATTAAAGATGAGCTTGCAGGAGTGGACAGCTCATCGTTGTCAATTGAGGTCAATGGTTCTTTGGTTTCGGAAAAAATCATTACCGGTAATCCCCTGGATTATTTCGTATCTTTTATTCCAAAAAACGGATTTCGGTATAACGACACGGTAACAGTGGCGGTGAAGGTCTCGGATCTGGCAAATCCCGCCAATACATTAAATGATCAGTACTCATTTACCATCGAAAGAGATGATGAAGCACCATTCGTAGATCAAATTGAGCCCGCACCGGATGAGAGAGAAGTGCCAGTAAATACGAAGGTTCGGTTTCATGTTAAAGATCTAACAGCAGGAGTCGATCGATCCCGGATAAAATTATTTGTTGATAATTCTCTTAGTGAGCCTGATATTACGGGAGATTCAACTGATTATGAAATAGTTCTAAATTCCGAACCTTGTTATAAATACAATGATACAGTGAAAGTATCAATTCGGGCAGCGGATCTTGCGAACCCGGCGAATGTGATGCAGCCTGTCGACTATTCATTTTATATTGTAAATGATAGCGAGCCGCCTGCGATTACCGAGCTATCCCCTGCGCGCGACGCAATGGATGTATCGAGAGATACAGAAATATCTTTCAATGTGGAAGATAGTCTTGCAGGAGTAGACATTCAATCGATAAGATTAATGGTTAATGATACACTGCGAAATCCTTCAATCAAAGGAGATTCGAGCAGGTACTCGGTTCGTTGGCAACCGGCAACTCCCTTTTATTTTAATGAAATAGTGACTGTCAAAATAGAGGCTTCGGATTTGGCACATCCTGTCAATCAAATCGAACCGCCGTTTGTGTACAATTTCACTGTCGAACGAGATACCATCCCGCCCTATTTTTCGAACATTTCCCCGTCTATGTATGCTAAAAATGTGGAGTTGGATGCCGCAATTTCGTTCACGGTCATTGATGATCACTCCGGTGTTGGCAACGTTCGGATGTTGCTGGAAAATCAACACGTCAATCTTACAGAAGATGGAGATGATTTCTTTTATCAACCACCGGATAATTTCTCGGAAGGCGACACGATTGACGTCCGAATTTTGGCACAGGACAGAGTAACACCTGCCAATGCCGATACACTTGATTATTATTTTATCACGCTGATCGATAGCATGCCACCGAGAACGGCGGAACACGAGCCGCAAAAAGATCAGCACGATGTCGATCCGGATACTGATATATCGGTGAAAATAATCGATGATTTCACCGGCGTGGACAGCAATTCGATCGCTATGAAAGTCAACGACAGCCTGGTTTCTCCGGTGCTCAAACGTATTCGGAAAGGGTATCATTTACATTTCAAACCGGAACATGGTTTTCACTATAATCAAACTGTAAACGTGAGTATCGAAGCCAGTGATCTTGCAGCACATTCGAATGCAATGGAGGCTGACGAGTATAAATTTGAAATTATCGAAGATTTCGATGCGCCGTACGTAACGGATTTGCAACCAGCAGACGGTGATACCGGAGTCGAATGTAATTCATCTATTTCATTTCACATTAAAGATGAAGTCTCCGGCGTAGATTCGTCGATGATTCATCTTTTCCTGAACAATGAGTCGATTGAACCGGATTATATAACTCTGGAAGGAACTGAATCAGATTATCTTGTGCGTTACGATCCTGAAGTACCGTTCAAAATTGGCGAATTCGTCAATGGGAAAATTATAGCACAGGATTTTTCACACCCGCCGAATATCGACACGACAAATTTTCGGTTTAGAATATCTACACGCAAGGACCGACAGCCGCCGTACACTGTCGGGCACAAACCGGATCGCTGGACAGAAAATGTTCGCCGTGAGGCGGGTATTGAGGTTCATATTAAAGATGATTATTCCGGGGTTGACATCAATTCAATTGTTTTCAAGATCAACGGATACGCGGTGTCCCCGCAAATTAGTGGCTCGAAGTACGACTACGTGCTTAATTATCAACCGGATAGTCTTTTTCAATATAACGATAGCGTGGCAGTTGAAATCGATGCGCGCGATTTGGCAATCGAACCCAATTCAATGGAAACAGAACGCTATTCTTTTTATATTGAACGGGACAACAGCCCGCCCCAAATCGTGCTCACACATCCAGGCGATCAACAGAAAAATGTTCCGTTGGATACCCGTATCAGAATCGAAATAAAGGACGATCAGCTTGGCATAGATTTGGCATCAATAAAGATGAATGTAGGCGAAAGTGAAGTAAAACCGGATATTTCCGGCGATTTGCATCGCTATGTGTTGGATTATCGACCAGATAGGTGGTTTAAATATAACGAAAATGTACCAATTCACATTTTTGTAACGGATCTTTCGGTGCCGTCAAATGATACGACAGCATTATTTCATTTTTATACGATCGAGGATAAAGCGCCGCCGTATGTGACAGATATCGAACCTGAAAGAGAAGCAGAACAGGTGGATTTTGATGCTGATATTCGATTCCGGATCAAAGACGATATCGCTGGCGCTGATTCTTCTACGATTTCGCTTATCGTGAACGGGAAGCAGGTACCGGCACAGATCAGCGGG
>WJJN01000431.1 GCA_014729735.1 Candidatus Zhuqueibacterota bacterium | reverse complement strand
TTCATGCGCCAAAAAACGGCGCGTTCAGAATGACACCAGGAACTTTGTCCAGATTAATATTCAATTTGTTTTTTTTGCCCTTCTATCTGGTTTGACGTCATCCGGGGAAAAAGCTTGTGCCGGTTTTGAAAAAATTTTTATATAAAAGGAAAAGCCCGCCATCCATCTGGATAGCGGGCTTGATTTTTCTGTTGAAAGATAGATTAATTATTTGGTCGATCCCTGCCGGGCAGTCTGCGACCGGGCGGCTGATGACCGGCATCGCCGCCGGGATGTGGCTGCCGGAAAAGCTCGTGCATCAATAGCCGCAGTTTATCCTGCTGTTCCGGTTTGCATAATTTTTTCAAATCGAGAAAATGTCGGAATGTCAGCTTCTCGATCTGCGCCTGCTTTTCCTGCGCCAGATTCAGCAGGGAATCGGAGATTGTCGGCTGGGGATTTTCTGCCAGTACTTCATCGAACATTTGTCGCTTCACTCTCCGGATTTCGGTGTTTAAATGATCGATCTTTTCCCGGTGCTCGCGGCGCAAATGCAAATATTGCTCGACCTGCGCCTCGTCGAAGCCCAGCTCGCTTTGAAGCAGTTCCTGCAATCGCACTCGTTCGTTTTCGGGATGCTGGCGATCCGGCAAGTGCGCCGGTCGCTGGGATTTGCCGAACCATAACATCGATAATGTGCCGATGTTCAATATGACAAGCAGGATGATCACAAAAATCAGGTAACGGTTTTGCTTGAATATGTCCATGATATGTCCTAACGCAGACAAGCTGCAAATAATAATTAAAAATTAAAAATGAAAAATTTAAAAGCACAAAAATTTTTATGAAAGAAGCTCTGAATTTAAATTATCAGATATACTATTCTATTATAAGCAGACTGCTTTCATTCTGCGCGATTTCGAGATCGTCGGATAAAATTTGGATGAGCTGCTGTCGTTTATCCATCTGCCGGCTCTCACTGCCGCTGAAGTACCAGAGCGCTGTGCTGAGATTGATGGCAACCAGCAGCACAATCCAGGCGGGTCTCAAAATCCCGTAATACGCATTCCGCCGCTTGCGCCTGTCTTCCAGCCGCTGCTGAATCCGTGTGTAAAAATATGGATTGGCTGGCAGATTTTCCTGGTGGTCGAGCTGCTCCAACGTCCTTTTTATTTCGTTTTCGATGCGTTGTTTTTTATTCATTATTAAATCCTGGTTTTGACAGATTGGGGACTGTATCAAAAGTATTATTTTCTCATTTAGTGTCATTCCGGGCTTGTCCCGGAATCTCCTGATTAAATGTAACTTACGAGATTCCGGCATTCCGCTTTGCTCCAGCCGGAATAACATGACAGTTGACTTTTGATATAACCCCAATCAACAGTTTTAATTTCAACACGTTAAGTCCCCTTCTCTTTTTAAGAGAGGGGGATTTAGGGGATGAGTTCAAAAGAATTCGTTATGAAATAATTAACCAATATATTCGCGAACTTGCCAAAACGTCCAATCTGCAGCGTACCTCCGGCACTCTTTACAAATGCTTCTCATAAAATTTATATAATTTATCATGCAAATTCTTCTTTGCCCGGTGAATCAAGCCTTCCACAGCGGAGAGCGACAGGTTCATAATCTTTGCTATTTCTTTGTTGCTGAATCCCTCGATTTTGCTTAGCGTGATGGCTGTCCGCTGGTTTTCGGGAAGCCGATCGATCGCCCAATCCAAAATATGCTTTCGTTCTCTCGATTCCAGATCACTTTGGGGATTTCCGGGAACCGGCAATTCGATGTCCTCCTTCCCTTCTTCGAAACCGAATAGAGAAACGAGCCTTGCAAACCGTTTCTTGCGTTTCTTGCGGCGGATAAAATCCAGCGACTTATTCACGGCGATTCGATAAATCCAGGTGGACAGCTCCGCTTCACTCCGAAAACGGGACAGCGATTCATACACCTGAATGAATACCTCCTGCGCCACATCATCCGCATCCTCAGGATTCTTCACAAAACGGAAGCAGGTATTCCGCACCTTCTCCTGATGCGCCTGAACGATTGATTTAAAATCCGATTTCAGATCCGTTGGTTTCAATAGACTCGGTATTCCGGGTTTATCTATTAGACGTTTTTTATTTTAAAATCTTGTGGTGAAAAAAAATCAGGACTAAAGTCCTGCCGCGCATTTTGCTATTGACTAGGGACTGATTTGGCGTCATTTCTGCGAATGCAGGAATCCCCTGCTTTTTAATAAATAGGAGATTCCGGGACAAGCCCGGAATGACATTTTGCAAAAAATCAGACTTCTAGCTGAGTGCCGGGCTTTAGCCCCAATATTTCTATTAGAGTTCTCTTTAAAATGCAAAACTATTTTTTCATTCTTCGATCGCTCTTAACATCACTATCGCACAGCCGATTGCCACCAGATCGAACACCGGGATGATGACGATTGCCGGTCCCGGATTTACGCCGCTCATTGCCATGCCGATGATTTTTGCCACAAGGGCTGTCATCAATAAAGATAAAAAAATGAGATAGACCGGAGCAAACAGGTAGCCGAACGGCTTTCTTCTGATAAGCAGCAGCCCGATCACAAATGAAAACGGCAGCAGGAGAGAGAGATCCATCCCCTGGACGATCAGCGTGGTGTAGTGCTGCACCGCCGCGGGATAAATTTTGCCGCTGATCAGCGGTGGAACGACGATCGACAGCCACAGAATCGCGATGGCAAAGGAGTTGAATATCAAAAAACCGCCGATGAATCGCGTTGGGATATCATCCCTGAAATAATTGGACACATTTGACAGATCAATGGATAAGACAGTCAGCAAGAACGCGAAGAAGCTCGTGCCAGTCAAGACAATATATGCCAGAAAAAGCTCGTTGTACATTCCCATTGCCATGTAAAAGAGATAGGTCACCAGAAAATAGCCCGAGACGCCCGCGAGCGCAAACATGCCGCGCAGTGAATTTTTCCGGGCGATAACGAATGAAATCAGCAGCAGCGGGATGCCGAAGATCAATGTCACATAATCCTGCGCAATGCCCTGAATCGCGACATCTGCTGACATGTGCTTGTAAATTCCCTCGCCATATATGGTGACGGTCTGCCCGCGAATCGATTCGTGTTCAAATCGCCCCGGTCCTTGATCCGAGAGAATGCCTGTCAGTGTTGCACCCAGTGAAAGTACAACGATTGCCGCAACAAGCATGGTGGTCGTTTTCTTGTATTTCATAACTGTCCTTTTCTTTTATGTTATTCTTTGTTAAAATAATATTATCC
>WJJN01000005.1 GCA_014729735.1 Candidatus Zhuqueibacterota bacterium | reverse complement strand
GCCCAGACATCGATACACGTTTGTGCGATTTTTCGGGCAAAATCCAGCTCGCCCAATGTTAACATGCTCTTCCAGAAAAACCAGTTGTAGGGCATCCAGACTCTGCCATTCCAGTAGCCTTCGCCAGTTGTGTAATAGGGAGCGCTTCGATCAACAGCAGTGAGCCCAATGTCTGTCCAGAATTTACACGGATCTTTTAATTTGTTAACGAGAATCTTTGTTTGCCGTTCATTTGTAATATCAGCGAAAAGCGGTGCACAGCCATCCAGTCCCATGTTAAAATTTGTATGCTCATCATAATACAGCGGCTTTTTCACATCATTCAGAACGTATGAAAAATAGCCCGCCTGCTTGTCCCAGCTCCATTTCTGTAGTGCACCGACAATGTAATCGATGTCATCACCAAACTCACGGACGTCATCATCAAGACCCAACTCGTGCGCGGCAAGTCGCATTAATTTCAACGCTCTGATAATGTGGCTCGGATAGACAGCGCAGGCGACATTATCGGCAAGATATTTATCGCCATCAAACATCGCGTGAATATATGCCTGCGCCGGGTAATCGTCCCAGCCGCCGGCATTGTAAAAATAATCATAGCCGGACAGCAACCCGTTGCCGAATTTATCCATTGTCGAGCCCCTGATTTTCCCGGCAAGAAAATCAACCATCTGCTTTGCTTTGGGATAGAGCATTTCCAGCACATCTCTGCGTCCGGTTCGCTGATACAGATTCCAATAAACATGTATCGGAACCGGTACCGGCGAGCCGTGCATGATCAGTCCATGATACGGATCGTCTGTCTCTGTAAAATAGACATGCATCGCTTCAAGCGCCAGATTGGGGGAATATTCCAGTAATCCAAGCGCATGGAATCCTGCATCCCACAAATAGAGCCCACCCCAGGCTTTCCCCGGTGTGTAATGTTTTATAAATTCGCCGTTTAATTTAACGGGATAACCGATATTTGTGAGCAGTTGCGTCATCATCCGTTCCTGGCTGAATGAGTACTTCGGATGCTGCACTTTGTATCGCTCGTTCTCAAATGTGCGTCTGACTTCTGCCTCAATTTCGTGCCGCCGGTTAAATACCTCTTTACCGCGCTGCAACACCTGTTCATCATCAGTACCGTTCACCAGCGCCAAATAGACCGATCTCTCTGAATTTTTCGGACAATACAGGGGTTTGATGCGATACATCAGGTACATGGCATCGGAATCATAATTTTGAAAAAATCCTGGACGAATTTGAAGTCGCTTCACCTGCTGGTCAAAATCACTGGCATACAATTCACGCACTGGCTTTAAATAGAGATAATTCAGTTTCTTGTAGAAATCCAGGGTTTCCTCTTTATCATATTCACACCAGACTCCGTAAACAGTGTCTGGTGTACCATCGGGTTGAATAGCGAGTCCTGTTTCCTTATCGTTTAACTGATGATGCAACCGGGTTTTATGCCAAACCAACTGTACACGTGCTGGCTGCATTAAATCAGAGTCGCCGTCGCGCAGAATGAATCCATCCAGAATGAATTCCAGCAACTCATCCGATTTCTGTTCATGCTGATTTACTTCGATAATTTTTAGGCGCATTGTACAGTCGCCATTGTTCATGTCAGTAAATTTCGTTGACGCGTACGTTAGCGACTCAAATCCAATTGCTCCGGTTGTTGTTTCCGTTAAATCCACAATTCGGGAGTGACCATTGATTTCGATTTTACAACGAACGGATTTCATGCCGCTCAATCCATAGCGAAGATAGAGATGTGCATCTGCTAATTTTTCATTGATTTTAAATTGATACGTCACAGAATCATTGACATTCAATCCAAAACAGTTGCCTTTGACCATCCGGCTTTTGTCGCCAATAGGCGGAAATGTTTTGTCATACACCACGCCAAAACCGGCTTTGCCCAGCGCCTGTCCGTCGACAAAAATATCACCAATCTGCACCCCGCGATTGATACCGTCCTGCATATATTGATCCCAGTGTGAAATCTCAGCATACTTTTCCGCGGGTATCCAGATTTCTCCGGGCTGCAATTCCAATTTTGTCCATTGATGCGGCTCCCGTACCGTGGTCACCAATATGGCTTCGAACTGCTGCTTATATGGCTGATTATTTTGAAATGTGATTTTTGCCAATCTGGCGTGTTCATCGACCTCGAAAAATTCAACGTCTGCGAACACTTTGTCTTTCCATTCCAGTTCATAGCGGTAGCTGTAATAACTCAAATGCTTATCCGCCTGCCAGTGATGATACCCGCTGTCATAAATCACATTCGGAACAATCCGGGATCCTCCGTAGAAACCGCACACAAATGAAAATTCCATCAATCCACCAGCGCGATGGTTTTTCATTATATGTGCGATTCCGGCATATTTTTTAGAATAAGGTCCCCAGTCAGGGAGTTGAATATCCCGCAATTTTTTATATTGATTCGGATGTCTGATATCGTCTTTCATAATTTTTTTGTCGATTTTGATCCACCAATAAAGAGCCTTTCCACGAACTACCCTTGCGTTTGATGTCATTCCGGGCTTGTCCCGGAATCTCCTAATTATCAAAAAGTCAGGAGACTCCTGCATTCGCAGGAATGACACCCAAAAATGACTTTTGATACAGTTCCACATTGTCATATAATCAGGTTATCAAATAGAAAAATAACTAAAATGAAGATTCTATTTCTTTAATAAGCCGAACGTACAAATCCACAGCCGCGAATATTTCTTTTTTGGAAATACGTTCTTCCGGCGAATGTGCCACATGGATCGATCCCGGTCCGAGCATAAGCGGCTGTCCCCAATTTGTTAAAAAAGGAATGTCCGTTCCATACGCGACTATAGTCGTCTCGAATCCGTCGATGGTTTTCAATTCAATTGGTTCAAATTCAACAAGATTGTGAATAACTGCCTGGTCTTTGACAATATTATGGATGATGTCTTTCAAAGTTTGAAGTGCCGTGGTTGCGCGAATAACAATCTCTGCTTCCGCGTGATCGGGGATTACATTTCCTAAAATACCGCCGGAAATCGTTCCGATATTCAATGTGGTGTTTCCGAGTTTTTCATCCTTTGGCAACGGCACATGGTCCAGATCATAAAGTATTTCAATAAGTTTGGAAATTGCCGATTCCCCGCGTTCAGGATATGCCGAATGGGCAGCAATCCCTGACGTTTCCAATTTGAATCGCAAGACACCTTTGTGTCCGAGGGCAAGCTTATTTTCCGTCGGCTCGCCGTTGATGATAAATTTACAGGAATTCGCCAATGTGTTGGCTGCCTGTGCGCCGTCGCTTCCGGCTTCTTCGCCAACAACGAATAACATTCCGAAATTTTCCATACCACTCGCCAGTAAATTTTCGGCAGCCCTGATTTGTGCCGCAATAATTCCCTTCGTATCGCAGGCGCCTCGTCCGTAAATATATTCACCATCTTCTGAAAAAGGGATATATGGTAAAACCGTGTCGATATGAGTTGTCAGCACAATAGCCGGATTACCCGCAGTTGCATAAATATTAAAACGATTTTTTTCAACGAACTGTCGCTCCACCTCAAATCCCATGTCACTGAGATATTCGTGGAGAAATTCTCCAATGTGCTCCTCCTGACCGGTAGGTGAGGGGATATCGATCAATGATTTTGTAAGTTCAAACGGATCGGTCATGTCTTTCACTCCATTTAATAATCCAGCCTAATTTCTAATAGTCAGATTACGCCCTTTCAGGGCTCATTACTACTGCAATCTCTGTCACAGGACGTTGCCCTGCTTTGATATATCACCCCTTCGGGGTTCTTACAATCAAAGATATATCTATCAAAATTCAGGCTTTAAAAAACGGCTGCCAGCACTTGCGTGCCGGCAGCCCGTGATGGTATATTGGAGTTACGAACATCCGAAAGAAATGGTTCCGATTGAAAATCCGTTTTCCGTGTGAGTTACATGATCAATTATCACCTCAAGAATCAGCACTCATAATTACATTCCGAATCCGAAAGTAAACAGATGCGTTGCATCTAACCGTCCGTAATCGAGATACGCATAATCCACTCGCACTTTGTAACCAGCCATCTGTAAATTAATTCCACCACCGAATGTCGCTCCAATTTCATCATAATTAAAGCGGTACCCACCACGTAAGAAGAACATATTGTTTAAATCATATTCGAGAGCTGCATGGACACGTTCATCCTCATCATTCGGATGTGACGCTTCCAGATAACCGCTCAGATTATGCATATCTTCTTCCGTACCACCGATAAAATCATATCCGACTCCCATAAAGAGCTCCAGCGGCATACGAACTTCAATGGGTAATCCGTATAACTCATTGAAACCACCGAAGCGCTGATCAGCACCCAGGTTTCGCCCTACAATTGCGAAACGCAGACTATTGAAACCGGTTTTGAAATAAAGACCGAAATCAAAACCGATATTAGATGCTTTTACATCATCGAGGGTTTCTTCGATATAATTGACAGTACCGCCGATGGAAAAACGATCTGTAATTGACCGGGCATAGCTCAATCCGACCAACAAATCACCGGCATCGAATGTACCCAGATTGGTATAGCGTTCATTTCCGAATGCGCCGGGTCTGTTTTCCGTTCTGATCATATCGCCGGAATTTAAACTGGCGAATTGAATTCCAAAAACGCCCCATTGATCGAAATTTTTGGCAACAGCGGCAGTCATATAAGAGATATCTGCAATATAGTTAAATTTACTGAAGCCAATATCGATATTTTCCACATCGACCAGATCAGCCGGATTTGCGAAAACAGCCATGGCGTCGTTGTTGACTAACCCACACTTGATATTAGCCATTGCGGCATTTCGTGCAGTTGTCGGCAGGTGTAGAAATTGCCAGCCACTGCGCGCCACCCGTGAAAAATCAACTGCCGGAATTTCGGGATACTCGATTGCCTCCTGTGCGCTCACTGGTATCAAATTCACACACAGCACGAGAGCAACGATCGTCATTACGGCATGTGTTTTATATTTAATCATTGATAGTCCTCCTAAAAGTATTCTTTCAATTCAAGTTTATCTAATAATGACAAACTTACCAATATGGGTTTCACCTTCATGGCCTTCCACATGAGATTCGACGTGGAAAATATAGATACCCGGAACGATGCGCTGCATATTTTGATTGGTCATCTGATACGGTTTCACTTCGAGACCGTATCCTTCATGATATGTAGTCACCCATTCCTGAGCACCGGAACCATCGCCGTGATTCAGTTTCATCACTAAATCACCATTTAAGGTGTAAATTCGAATCGTACATTTAGCAGGAACGCCAACAAAATCCAGTTTAAATTGATCTGCCGCAATACGGCTATGTAATTTAAACGGATTGGGTACAACAACAATTTCATCCAAATCGTTTGATGGCGGATAATCCGGATATAATGGCTGTATATTTGGATTCACTTTACCTGATTCACGACCATCGGTATCATACGTTGTGACACAATACCAGTTTGGCGATCCGAGTTGTCGTTCATCATAGTATGAGATCATTCCATCATCACCCGGGGTCTCATTCGCAGAGACTGTTGCGACTTTTTCCCAGGGACCATGCGGACTATCATAAGAGTGGTACACGTTGTAGCCGGCAAACGTACCTGATTCTAATCCGGTCAATGTTACCGGAGACCATTTTATCATAATACCGGGATTTGATCCGGCAGGACCTCTTGTTTCAAATGTCAATGAATTCCAACCATCAGTCGGAGTAGGAGGAGGTACTTCATTTACATAATAGTTATTATCAAATAATTCCCGGGCTGCATCCAGATGTTCCCACATCTTTTCTCTGCCATCGATCAAATGTGCCTGATTTTCCAGACCACCGGCAATGACTCGATCCCATTCCATATGTCCGCCTGCAACAGCATAAGTCAACGTGATGGTTTCGCCGGGAGCAATGTCCCACGGACCGGAATTTAACAACATATTGAAGAACAGGTCTTCACCGGTTCTTTCAACGGTCTGCTGATTCGGATACCAGGCAGGTGGCGTGATTGGAGCACCTGGTGTGAAATTACCTGCCGCATCATAGGTACCTTCCTCGTTTTTTGGTAACGGCTCGTAATGCTTCATCGAGCTTTCAAAATAATCTCTACCATAATTTTCCAATGAAATTGCTCTGTTATTCAGATCGAACTCAGGACCTTCCGCACCATAAGGAGCAGGAAAGACAAAATTGTAGTGATCGGGTTCATCGCCAGTCGCAGCTTTAGATTTATCCAGAAGAGCACATGTAACATATTGCGGAGCTCTGAAATCGTGTTCCACTGCATCCTGGTCATACAAATCTATGGGTTCTCCGACATCACTTTTTGTATTACCATAACTCCAAGTAAAGGGATTGTCAATTTCTTGATTTACGACCTGATGTCCATCATGCCAGTAGAAAAGCTCACGATCAGGATCCCATTCGAACAAATCATCATCCAACATTCGCGCTCTCGGAAAATGATAAAATTCTCCTATTCCAGGCGCCGACGTATTGAATAATGCCCATTCCACTGTATAAGCCCATCGCAAGTCTGTAATTGTTTTTGTGTTATCCGCAGGGTTGATTATGTTGAATTCCAAAATAACAAAGTCATCATATTTCGGAAAACTCCATGCCATTGCTTTCCAGTGGACTTCCAGCCCATAATAATCAAGACCTAATTTAGCATTAACAACTTCTTCAGCAGTTCCATTGCCATTCTCTAAATTATAATTGATTGTTTTGGATACAGGTTCGAGGAGGGTCAATCCGGTTGCATCAAATGGTTGACCTGCCGACTTTACGGATTCACAACGAAATGCTGTTGGAACACCGTCGACACTGGCATGAACCATGAAACCCATTCGATGGCGTCCAGTCTGATATTTTCGTTGATAATTCGCATCATAAAGCGTTCCCGGATAGTCGAAGTAATTGAACGCGTCACCTGGCAACGTATATTCCGGACCGGGAAACGAATGCAAATCGATCCACATCCGACTGCGTGTCAGGCGTTCAAAATCGGTCCATTGCCCATAGAGAGAGGTTGTCATTAGCACCAAAAAGCAAGCTAATAGCAAACAACCGCTCAATCTATTTATTTTTTTATTGATCTTCATAGACATACTCCCATTTTTTCAAAATAATGTTATCAAAATTTTGCTATTTAGAATTCAACACCTAATGTGAAGTATATCATACGTTTTGGATTGGAATAGGAATTGTAGAATTTCCAGATATTCGGTTCCCCTTCTTTGGATTCAATCGGCGGTTGTTCGTCCTGTTCCCATGCATCCAATTCGGAACCGCTAAGCAAAATTCTGTCATAATTGTTAAATAAATTGACGATTTGAATTCCAAGGTAAGGCTTTAATACGCCAATATCAATCGTCTTGGCAATTTTCAGATCAGTGCGCTGATGCGGATACCAGGTTTTGTTATCCGGCACTTGCAGCCCGTCGAAACCAGGTGCATACCATGTATAATTCGGTCCTCGGAAGTATTCGTAATAGAGGGAGAAGGTAATATCGCTCAATACCGGTGATGCAGGTCCGGCAAAATCTTCCGGTGTGACGACACTGGCATTTGCGCGAATTCTCAAATCAGATAGCCAGTTTGCCTCGATATCGTCTCTATTGTTTTGAGAGCCAACTGAATTTTTCGATTGTTTGCTGACATTTTCCTGAATACCTGTTAATCCGTAATTGGCGGCATTTGTCACTCCATAATCCATATGCACCGCGGCAGACCACAAACCGTCGAATAACTTTTCCACGCTCATTTCAACACCTCGGGATTCGCGGAATCCTTTATTCGCAAGGACATTGTTGCCGCCATGAAATGAACCGCGTCCTATTTCAGTCGGCCAGACATACATCGACGCTCCGACTAGAGAGTTGCCTCCAACTGCAATACCGCCTTCGCCATAAGGAGACTGATAAGCTAAATTCGTCAGTTTTTCATAATCTTTGTAGTATGCAGTGGCAGACACACGGAATGCATCCAGAAAGCTCTGATTATATCCTAATTCAAACTGCACCAGTTTTTGATAGGTCAAGCCGTCATGTCCGGTGTAGCCAAATTGACGATTCGGACCGACCGTATTCAGTGGATCCTGTCGCAGAAAGGATATAGGACGTCCGCAAATAGCACTGAATGTCGGACGCATATGAAAATGCCCATAACTGAAGAAAATTTTGGAAGTTTCACTTACCGGGAATGAAATTCCTAAACGCGGTGAAAGCGCTGCTTTCCAGGTGGAATTGACAGTATTTTTGCTTTTAAGTGCATACTGATCATATCCCGGCTTATTGGACAGATCACTGTAGTTTTCATACGGTCGGGGCCAATATGCCCAATCCGGTAATTCCCTTTCAAGGAACCACATGTAATCTGAATTCAGGACATTTTCCTCGTAGCCGTCTGTGGTTGGTTCCACAACAAATGGATCCCATAACGGATTTTCAGGATAGTTATAATTTGCGTTATAGGCATCCAAACGCAAGCCGATGTTCAGGATAATGCCTTCATACTCCATTTTATCCTGGATATATAAGCCGATTTCAGTAGGATTCGCATCCCAGACGTTTGCAAATACCTGTCCGGCATACGGATTATCCGAGGTCGTTTGTCGCCAGTCATGCTGTATCGCGATATGATCCAGATCATGATAAATGAATTGAGCGCCACCTTTTATTTGATGGCGGTTTGTAATCTGACTGGTTATATCCCCTTTAATATTAAAGGCATTGGTTTCATAACCGAAATTCGTTAACCAGTTCATATCCAGCACTCGAAGTTCGCCGGTTAATGACCACTGTCTATCAAACTGTGCGTAACCGACATAACCATCCCTCGGCCAAGGTGAATCTGCATTATAACCAAAATGTTCGTCAGCCCATGCATTTTGTGCATTTGCTTTAGAGTAATCCTGTGCAATAATATTTTCCGACCGGGTATAAGTCACATCAACATTATAAAACGTAGATGGATTCAATGTGTGTTGCCATTTCAATGTAAATTGATCCATATCCAATTCATTGTTTCCGAGACGATAATCTCCACCCCAGTAACCATATTTTCCTAATCGCTGGTCATTGGGATCCCGGGATTCAGCAGGTCGCAAACCTTTTACGCGATTATTTTCCAAGCTGATTACGCCTGTCTGGTTATAAGCGGAAAATTTTTGATGCGAGCGCATATAGTTTGCGCTCAGTTTCTTGTTCTTATCCAGGTAATAATTGAATTTAATAATCCCATTATATGAATCCTGATAAGGCAATCGCGTCGGATAAATATGAACACCGCGCAGATAATTAAACGAGGCAAGAAAATTCGTGTTTTCCAGGAACGAACCATAAACACTGCCCTCGAACTCTTTCTGGGATCGTTTATCATAATCCCGGACTTCCTTGTTTCCGAGTGTCTGATCCAGATGTGTTTCATACAGTTGCTCGGCAGTCGGCACAGTCTCACCGTCCCATCCATACCAGTAACGGTAATATTCGGTGAATTCCTGTTGCTTCGCCGGATCCTGTAACTGTTCTTGCCAATAACTCACAGGGAAATCTGCGATGCGATGCAAGTCTTCATCGAACAGATTGCCACCCCAATGATATTGTCCTGCGGGGCGATACGTTCCCTTTATATTCCCGTGAATATTTTTCTTGGTCATCGATGCTTCTTTCGTTACAATGTTGACCACGCCGGACATCGCATTTCCATATTCCGCATTGTAACCACCTGTTAGCAGTGTCACCTCCTGAATTGCCGTCGTATTAATTTTTTTGAATTGATCCTGTAACACACCGTAGTCAGTAGAATTTCCGTCTACCATGTAGCTAACTTCTTTTAACTCTCCCCCACGAAATGTGCTCACCAATCCGGTGTTAATGATACCGTTTTGCTGGCTCATCAAATCTTCGAGATTAGTGACCGGTGCACGTTGAATTGCAGATGAATTCATAACTGCCTGTGTTCCGGTAACATCCAGTTCAACAAGAGGACGATCTGCAACAACTGTCACTTCAGCGCCCTCGACAACTGTCGGCGCTAATTTAAAGTTGATCTGGGTCGTACGATTTGCTATCACCTGAACTTTTGTTTTGGTGACAGCTTCATAACCCATCATCGAGGCTTTCACAGCATAAATTCCTGCGGGGACGTTGATGATAAAATATTCACCATTCACATCCGTCGCTGCCCCCAGGAACGTCTCCTCGACCATTACGTTGGCGCCAGGTAGTGGCTCTCCTGATTTTTCGTCGAATACGCGTCCGGCAATTTTACCGGTCGTCGCAGCCATTGCATTTCCTGCGAATGCAATTATTAACAGCATTAGAGTGAATGCAACTACCTGGAAGCGAAATGACTTTCTGGTCATCTTTTTTCCTCCTTTAAAAAGTTCACACGTTATCTCCCCAAAATAATTAAAGGGTAAAAATTAAATGTTTTGTACGTGGAATCACCTCCCCTATCTCAATTGATATAATTAATTCATCACCTGCGCTATCTTGAAGCTTCAACGCATCTTAACGCACAAAGAAATTATTTTCAAAACATTAAAATACATTCTCAACAAGCAGCACAGAATAACTATTTATTTTCCAAATCCTAATTGCGCATCATTAATTTAGAAAATAGTAATTTTTTTTCGATTTACTTTTAGTTTTATTAAATTAGCAAAATTGAAAAACCATGTTAACGCTCTAAGATATTATAAAAAAATATGAAATTAGCTCATTAATTTAAGTAGATACAAGTAAATCCTTATTATAAACGAATTCGGGCATCCTGCCCTCCCATACGTCCAGGACGGCTCTTGCCGCAGATTCGGCAATCCGTACATTGGACTCCCAGGTTGAACCGGCGACGTGCGGTGCCAGCAGCACATTATCCATTTTCATAAACGGGCTATTTGCTGGCAACGGTTCTGTCAGAAAAACATCCAATGCAGCCCCGGCGATCTTGTGTTGCTGAAGTAATTCGATTAAAGCCTGCTCATCAACCAGTTCGCCACGGGCAGTATTAATAAAGTATGCGGATTTTTTCATTTGAGATAAAAGACCGCGATTAATCAGACCTCTGTTTTCAGGAATGTTTGGCGTATGAATTGTTATAAAATCTGCTTCTTGAAACAATTTTTCCAGGCTCTCTGCGAACCGGATGTAGCTTTCCTCAATCTGCTGGCTCACCAGCGGATCGTACGCCAGAATTTGCATTCCCAATCCAGGACCGCATTTTCTGGCAACAGTCAGTCCGATTGCACCCAGCCCAACGATACCCAGCGTTTTACCTTCAATTTCCGCCTGTTTCTCGGAAAACCGTTCATACCAGCATTGCGTGCGCACGGATCGATCCATGTGAATGATCTGCTTTGCCAATCCTAAAATCATCGCCAGCGTCTGTTCTGCGACAGTAATATTATTCATTCCCGGTGTATAACAAACATAAATCCCCCGCTTGCTCGCGACATCGATGTCCACATTATCCACACCGACTCCGGTGCGGGCAACGACTTTTAATTTTTCAGCTTTTTCGATGACACTTCCATTCACTTTCGATGTCGCTCGTAATATGATCCCGAAAACATCCGGTATCATTTTCAGAAGTGTCTCTTCCGAGGTATTGGGAGCAATCAGGATTTCGAATTGCTTTTTAAGTAAATTTTTGCCAGCAGGATTAATATCTTCGGATAACAGAACCTTTGGTTTCATCGCTTTCCTTAATTTCGATATTTTCCCATTTAATCATGTAATTGGACTGCCAAGCCGCGCTTTATAATTTTCAATCCATTTAATTATATCAAACTCACCCTTCTGCTTTTCAATATCTGTAACAAGTGTGAGAATACGAGTCAAATGCCTGCTCATCGCATTAGATGCCTGTTCCGGCTCACGGCTTAGGATTGCATTCATGATTGCGAGATGTTCATCAATCACAAATTTTGATAATTTGAGGTATCCCTGTTGATCGCCGGCAATGCTCATTGAATACGATATAATATCCGGTGTAATCAATGAAATAATTGAACGCAAAACCTGGTTTTTACAAAACTCTGCAATACTCAAATGAAATAGAAAATCAATCTCTATATTCGGCGTTCCCTTTAATGCTAATTTGCGGTATTCATCGTGAGCTTTTTGAATTTTATCTATTTCGTCATCCGTAGCACGCAGTGCTGTCAGGCGAGCAGCATTCGTTTCGAGAATCAGCCGTGTTTCAACCAGAGATCGAAAATTTTCTCTTTCTAATTCCAGCACATTCGATATAAGTCCTTCTAATGCCTTCACTCCCAAACTGGACACGATCGTTCCTTTATGAGGAATGGTTTTTAAAATTCCATAAAATTCAAGCTTTTTAATTGCCTCACGAATATATCCCCTGCCGACGCTCAATCGTTTGGCGAGGTCACGTTCAGGAGGCAATTTATCTCCCGGCTTTAAAACACCTGTCGAAATTTGACGCTTGATCTGCTGGATAATCAATTCCGTCGGTTTTCTTATTTCTATTTGTTCGAGTGACTCGATAAACGCATCGGCTTTGTCATCCATTATTAACCCACCAATTGGTTAATGGTCAGCGGTCTGTGGTTAGTGGTTAACCAAATATAATAAATTATTTTTCAAAATGCAACTAAAATTTAATATATTGAAAAATTTTTTAATTCGAATAACCTGAAACCTAACATTACTCTCTGTATTTTATTTAGTAAAACTATTTTTCAGGTATTTTTCTCTGCTTCTTATAATTTTCAATCCATTCATCAATATCAAATGCATCCTGTCGTTGCTCAATTTCTGTGACCAGAGTCAGAACACGGTTTAAATGCTTCCTCATGGCATCGGCTGACTTTTCCGCCTCCCTGTTTCTAATGGCGTTCATGATTGTTCTGTGCTCATCAACCACTAATTTTGAAAGTCGGAGGTATACTTGTCGGTCTCCTGCAATACTCATTGAATATGAAATAATATCCGGTGTAATCAGTGTTATAATCGAATGCAATACCGGATTTTTGCAAAATTCGGCAATTCGCAAATGAAACAGGAAATCGATTTCAATATTCGGAGTACCTTTTAAGGCGAGTTCGCGGTAATCGTCGTGAGCTTTTTGAATTTTCTCGATTTCATTGTCTGCTGCCCTGAGTGCTGCTAAGCGTGCTGTGTTCGTTTCAAGAATTAGCCGGGTCTCAACAAGAGAACGGAAATTTTCCTTCTCCAGTTCCAGCACATTGGAAATAAGCCCCTCTAATGCCTTCACGCCCAAACTGGACACGATCGTTCCTTTGTGCGGAATGGTCTTCAAAATGCCATAAAATTCCAGTTTTTTAATAGCCTCGCGAACATATCCCCTGCCAACACTCAAACGTTTGGAAATCTCACGCTCGGGAGGCAATTTATCACCGGGCTTTAACATGCCCGACGAAATTTGTCGCTTGATTTGTTGAATAATCAAATCCGTCGGCTTTTTGATTTCAATCTGTTCAAGCGACTCGATAAACGCTTCGGTTTTATCGTCCATTTTTTTTCCTCAACTATGAAAAATGAACTAAGTATTCGTTGCCATTATTTTTTTGTACTTCATCTGATCATGATACATTTCATTAAATATTTTATACTTTCTCTCGTGATAATCAGCCGTCTCGATGCGAGGCGATATCTTTTCTCCGATTGCGGTCATTTCGCGAATTGCCGTCATCATATCCGGATATCCATTCGATGCCGCTGCTGCCAGAATCGCAGAACCTAATAATACTGCTTCCGGTTCCCGGGGCAGTACCACTTCGCAGCCGGTAATATCGGCATGCTCCCGCAGCCAGATGTCATTTTTCGTGCCGCCGCCGCACATGTGGATTTTCGTTAATGAATACCCGCTTTTATTCATCTCTTGGATGATATGCCGTGTGCCATATGCCACGGATTGTATAGCCGCCAGATAGTGTTTGCTCAGCTCATTGAGCGTGGTGTTCAGTGTTAAACCGGAGATCATCCCGCGTAAATTCGGATTGGCTCTGGGAGAACGATTACCGTGATAATATCCCAGCAAATGGAAATCTTCGGTTAGATATGTATTTTCACGTTCCAGTTGACGGATATTTTCATTCAATATCTGGTAGACATCCGTGCCGGATTTTTCTGCATCCTGTTTTAGCTCCGGATAATAGGCAGAATCCTGAATCACATGATCGATCAATGCGCCGGCAGCACTCTGACCGCCTTCGTTCAGCCAGTATCCGGGCAGCATCGCGCCAAAATAAGGACCCCATACGCCATCGACAAAAATCGGTTTTTTATTGACCGCCATGTGACATGACGAGGTACCGCCAATAATCGCCAGCGTCTGCTCCGGCTCATTTCCGATAATCCCGACACCACCGGCATGGGCATCGATAATACCGACAGCCACAATCGTGTCTGTGGTTAATCCCATCTCATCCGCTGCCTGTGTACTTAACTGTCCGGCAGGTTGCCCGATATCCCGGATCTCGCCGCCGATTCGATTGTCCGCAAACAAATCGTCCACATCAAACTGCGTGAACAGATGCTTGTTCCACCGCTTTTCATGTGCAAGATAGGTCCATTTGCACACTTTTGTGCACACACTGCGAATATCTGTTCCGGTACAACGATACACCAAAAAATCAGCCAAATCAAGGAATTTTTTAGTTTTCTTAAATTGGTCCGGCAGATGACGCTTCAACCAGACTAATTTCGGCAATTCCATTTCCGGGCTGATTTTCCCGCCGACATAGCACAACACCTCATTTCCGGTGGCATTGATTTCTTCTGCCTCCTGAATCGCGCGGTGATCCATCCACACGATGATATTCTGCTGATCATTTTTTGTCAGTGATACCGAAACCGGTTTGTAATCATCTCTTAGCGCAACCAGAGAGCAGGTCGCGTCAAATCCGATCCCTTTAACAGCCTCAGGTTTAATCCCCGCTTCTTTGACTGCCTTCTTCACAACGCTACATGTATTTTCCCAGATATCTTCTGAAGATTGCTCGACATAATTTTCCTGATGTTTGAAAATTTGAATCGGTGCGATTGCCAGCGAGTGCGATTT
>WJJN01000430.1 GCA_014729735.1 Candidatus Zhuqueibacterota bacterium | reverse complement strand
TGTTTACTGTAAAAGAAGATTCGGACATATCAATGCTTGATTCAATCGCCCGCGAGACGAACACAAATTTCACCAAAATTGGCATCATTCAGCCAATGGATGAAGGCTTTTGGATGATCAAAACTCTCGGTGAAAACATCCCAATTCAGCCGAAAGGATGGGATCATTTCCTAAAATAAGCTCAGGTTCTGTCTTCAACGCAAGGCGCACAGAAAGCATAGCCGCAGATTTTACAGATGACACAGATTTTGTATCTGCGAAATCAGTGGTATCTGTGGTTTTAGAACAGGATAGCAATACTTATTTTAGAATTTTAGGTTTCATTTTTTACTATTGATGAGAGGGATCTAATGAAAAAAGCACTTACAATAGCCGGCTCCGACAGTGGCGGCGGCGCCGGAATTCAGGCAGATTTGAAGACATTTATGGCATTCGGTGTTTACGGCATGTCGGCGATTACCGCGCTCACAGCACAAAATACCATTGGCGTGCAGGGCGTATACGAAGTATCGCCAGATTTTATACGGAAGCAAATTAAAAGCATCATGAGCGACATCGGAACGGATGCTGCGAAAACCGGTATGCTGGCAAATTCCGAGATTGTCGTTGCTGTGGCAGATGCTATCCGTGAATTTTCGATCCCGAATGTGGTGATCGATCCGGTGATGGTTGCAAAGGGCGGCGATCCTCTACTTGCCGAGGCAGCCCGGGTAACGATCCGGGAAAAATTAATTCCGCTGGCAACTGTGGTCACGCCGAATTTGTACGAAGCAGAAGTGCTGCTGAACCGCAAAATAACTACTTTGGATGAAATGAAGCAGGCGGCTATGGATTTGCGAGAAACCGGCTGCCGCTGGATCGTGGTAAAAGGCGGGCATCTTGCAGGCGAGCCCGACGCCGTGGATGTGGTATATGACGGACAAGATTTCACACTGCTGCGATCCGAGCGTTTCAATACCAAGAATACTCATGGAACCGGCTGCACCTTTTCTTCCGCAATTGCAGCGGGTCTTGCAAAAGGATATATGCCGCTAAATGCGATCAAATCTGCAAAGCAATATATTTCAGCAGCAATCCGGGAAAATGTGCCCCTCGGGCATGGGCATGGACCGACGAATCATTTTGTCGGTACGAGCACGACCTGGTAGCGCTACATATGTAGCTCGATTACGTCCTTATCTTCCAAAACATAATCTTTGGTGATGCGCTGCCCGTCGAATTTGGACGTGCCCCATACGCGGGCAAACTTCAGATTATCAGCAAAATCTTTGTGTACGGCTTTGGCAAAATCAATCAGCGTATCCCCGCGGGGAAATACGAACGGATTGTCGTACTCAGGTTCATAGCCCGGACGCTTGGAGTAAATACGAACAATGTCCAGCATAGCTACTGTTTTCTTGCGAATCTCATTCGGCGCCGCCGGATCATTGACAGAAAAGGGTACGATCGTAAAGGTATCTCCATAAAATTCTTTTAATACCTGGAGATTATCGCCGGCACTGGCAAGATCGAATTTCATTCCAATAAGCAGTGACTGCAGATAAGTCCACCGGACATCTTCTTCAGCTTTCTGTTTTTCGATTAATTCAATTTTGTGATGACGCAACAATTCGATGGTAGCATCGATTTTTTCGAGCAGCGCGTCATCATTGAAATCCAGGACCAGAAAAACAGCATCACTGGTTTTAACAATTCCTGGAACCCAGTTTTCCATATATTCGGTGGAAACAGGTGGTAAATCTACCAATTGAAACTGGATATCTTCGTAGGGCATCATTGCAGGTTGAAATATTCGAGTTGTGAAAGGATAATCGGCAACCTCCAATTCAGTGCCACAGACTGCATTTACAAGAGTTGTTTTGCCGGAATTCGGCGGTCCGACGATTGTTATCTGACCGGCGCCTTCTTTATCGACACTGTAAGAAAACCGTCTTGCCCCCTTTTTCCCTTTCCCCCCTTCCAATTCATCTTTAAGATTTGAGATTTTGCGCTTGATATCTGCCTGCAGTTTTTCTGTTCCCTTATGTTTCGGAATCACCGCAAGCATTTCTTTCAAGGCTTTCAGTTTTTCCCGGTCATCTTTTGCAGATTTATATCTTTCTTCGGCTGAATAATACTGTGGTGTTAAATTCGCAGGCATCGTGTCACCTCTTTACGTGTATTTAATAAAATGTAATAAATATCACGATTATCAAAAATTAATTGACAAAATTAATAATTGGTATCACATCCATTTCTTACACGCTGGCTTTTAAATACTATTATCAGAAAGGCATGTTAGAATCGATAAACAAAAAACTATTGAACACACTCGATAACTGCTGTAACGAGCTCATCTCAGTCGGCGCTTACGAAGCTTTTGAATTAGACAGCGAAGGATTTCCGATTCTCCTTCGCAAGGAATTAAAGCGTTTCGGCAACGAGCTGATAAAATGCTTTAGTAACAAAGAACTCTTCAGAAATATCACCGGCGGAATTTTCTATTTGAAATCCGAAAATTTGCCAACACACGAGGTGACAATTCATCCGGAATCAATACGACATTATTACACAACGGAATTTAAGGAAGCGATCGAATTTTATGTATATCATGAAAAGAGAAATATGTCATTGATTATCACAGCTTCTCATGATTACAGAGTAAAAGATGTAAAACTCGCAGATAAAAATCAGATCGATTTGCATTCGAAATCAGGATATAAAATCGAGTATAACCAGTTGATGCTTCCTTCGGATTATTGCACTATCACTCCGATCAATATCAATAATCAACCGCTCGGCTATTTCGCGCTGTTTTACGAAAAGCCTCCTCCTGTAACAAGCTGGTATCACATGGAGCCATTGATCGATGTCTTCATTATCGAAAAATTGGAAAACTGGAAAATCGACGATGTGATAAAGAGCATGTTCGAACGAGAAGTACTCCTGTACGCGATTTTCATGATCATGCGTCTCGATAATTTTTCTAACCGGCTCGATTCTGACAGGAAGTTTGCCAAAAAAAGAGATTTAATCATGAACAGGATTGCTGAAGAATTCTCAAAGTATATGTTTTCTCCTGTTTCATATTTACACGTCGAAGACGAAATATTCATCCATTCCAAAACTTCTGCAGAGGAAACAGATATTGTCCGAAATCGTGTAATTCCTAAAATTGCGCAACAACTCATAGAACAGAGCTATGACAAACGTCAGCCCCATCAATGTGATATCGCGTCTCTCGGACTGGATGTAAACCTGAAAAACAATCACATCATCTATGTTCCCATTAAATTCAAGGAGTCCAACGACGGATCTAACAAAGAACATTATTATGGACATTTTGGTTTACTGCGTGAAAAAGAATATAATGAGTTCGACCTGTTCATGCTATCGATTCTCGAAGAGAGCAAACTGGATAATATCATAAAAGTGCTTTGTAATTAAGTCTTTGCTTCGAATTTCTTAACAGTCAATACAGGCACTTTTGCACGACGAATGACTTTTTCCGTAGTACTGCCGAGAAGAAAATGCTCGATCCCGGTCAAGCCGTGTGTTGCAATTACAATCAGGTCCACAGGATGATTCTCCAAGTATTCGATGATCTCCCGCGCTGCTCTGCCCTCGGTAATTATGTATTTGGTGCTTACATCTTCATGTCCTGCTTTCTTCCGAAATTCCTTCATCGCCTCGACCGATCGGTCTCGGAGTTCGGAATCGATTTCAAATACAGACGATTTTCCGCTGGTATAAAAACTCGGATGGATGCTTTGTTCCACCACATGAAACAGGGACATATCCGCATCGTATCTTTCGGCAATCTCCAATCCATAGCTTAAAGCGAGCTGTGAATATTCTGAAAAATCCACCGGAACGAAAATATGCTCATAATTTTCGATCGTTTTTGATTCTTCATGAACCGTTAAAACCGGGCAATGGGCAGTACGCACGACTTTTTCAGCGACGCTGCCCAGCAGGAAGTGCCCCAGTGCTTTTCTGCCATGGGTGCCCATCACGATCAGGTCGAATGCGTTATCAGCGGCGTAGGCTAATATTTCATCTGCCGCAGAAAATCCCCGAGTGATCTTTTTGGTGATCGACACGTCATTTGCTTTGCTTTCAACCAGCTCGCTTAATTTGGAATCGGAAATTTCGGACAGAATATCATAACTCTCGGAAAAATCGGGCGTGCGAACTTTCCCCTGATAGGTCTCATCCTCATACATCAGAATGGCATGAAAAAGGTGCAATTCCGCATGATATCGTTCAGCAATTATCAGGGCATTTCTTACGGCATTTTCCGAGCACTTACAGAAATCTACCGGACATAGTATCTTTTTGAAATTTATCATGAAATACGCCTTTGTTTTATTCAAAAAAAATGTCATCAGGCAGCGCAGACTTTCTGCCGCCGGATGACATATAATTTCGTTCTATAACTCGTTCGCGTTTTCCTGAATTTTCTTGATTGCCTTTACAATATCGTCTATGTCTTTTTCATCGCCCAGAAGCACGAATTGTGGAAACCAGATCGCTTCTTCATAACACGCTTTTTCGGTTTCCGGCAATTCCATGGAAGCATAATCGACATCCAGATCCACGGAAGCTCCCATGGGACCAAATGCCTTGTTTTTCATCACCGGCTGAGTATACAGCGGGATCGAGTAACCAGCGCTTGTGATTATGCCTTCTTTTTGCAGCGCTTTGATGAATTGTGATTTGGGAGCATTGTTAAATGCTTCTTTTTTATAACGCCATATGTAAAGATGCCTCGAGTTGGCTGTGATATTCGGATCGTCTTTTAAAATTTCACATCCATCGATTTGAGATAAGTGTTCGTTGAGAATGCGGCAGTTTTGTTCGCGAATTTTCTGGTATTTTGGATAGCGGTCGAATTGTGCATCGAGAATCGCCGCTTGAAATTCAGTCAATCTAAAATTCCCGCCGAGATAATAGTGTTCGTACCACACGCCGCCGGGAAGGCGTCCGCAATTGGAAAACGAGCGTGCATATTTCTCCGTTTCATCTTCATTTGTCAAAATGATGCCGCCTTCTGCCGAGGTCATATTTTTGGATGACTGAAAGCTAAAGCATCCGGCATTTCCGATTGCACCGACTTTCGTCTGCTTCCATTCCGAACCCCATGCCTGTGCCGCATCTTCGACTACTTTCAGATTATTTTTTTCGGCAATGGAAAGGATCACATCCATTTCTGCCGGTCGACCACCAAAATGCACCGGCATGATCCCCTTTGTACGTTCATTTATATTTGCTTCAAGCTGGTTGACGTCAATATTATAGGTTTCGGGATCGATATCTACGAACCGCGGAATAGCGCCTGCTTCCACAATCGAAGTGGCGGTGGCGATGAATGTGTACGCCGGGACAAGAACTTCATCACCTCGACCGATACCCACGGCTCGCAAAGCCAGCGTAAGTGCCGTGGTTCCGCTATTCACGCAGACGCCGTATTTCGCATCGTGAAATGCAGCGTATTTTTTCTCGAAATCATTTACGCGGGTTCCTTTTATCGAACCCCATTGATCGCTTTTAATTACATCAATCAGATTGTTAATTTCATCATCAGTCCAAATTGGCCATTTGGGAAATGGCAACGTTCGAATCGATTCGCCGCCATTTAGTGCAAGTTTCGACATTCAACTCTCCTGTTCTATTTTTTGTTGGTATTTTAGTTAATTATCGAATCATATAATTATCATCTAAAATATAATCATCTACCATATTATTAATTTGTAAAATATTTCTTCGTGAATATTCCAGCACCGGCTTGCAGCTCGTTTCGATTGTCACATATTTCAAATCGATACCATGCATAATCGCCTGGAATTGCCCCTTCCAGTCGACTTCGCCCTGTCCTACCATCACCCAATCGATATTGTCGTTCATCGAACGGATCGCGTCTTTTACGTGAATACTGGCAACATATTTTCGTATGGCTAAAAATCCATAGGGATAAGGAATTTCACCTGCTGCATAAGCATTTGCCGGATCCCAGTTTGCACGTAGAGATTTGGAATTTATCTCCTCCAGAATTTGCGCCGTATCCTCACCAGTCTGGCACCAGTAATCAATGTCATTTTCCAATAACAGGCGAAAGCCGTATTTTTCGGCAAGCGAGGTCATTCTACCTAAAATATGCACAATCTGAATATAATTACTTTGCGGTTCATTTGGATAGCGTTTAAAACTGAATATAATAACGTCTTTGGTACCCAGTTTATCGGCGAAACGGAAACTGTCGTAAATCTTCTCTTCCAGCTCCAGCTTCAGTTGTTCCTCTTCCTTTAGCGATATTCGGAAAAGACCGGGAGAAATGGCGGAGACATTAATGCCGTACTCTTCTTTGACATCGATAATCTGTTCCAGTTCCTCGCTGGTTACATAAGGCACCCGACCCGTGGTCATATTTCGCAACTCGAAATCTTCGATACCCCATTCCAAGCCGTATTCCACGGCTTCACGGAAATCGGTAGAAATCTGATCGGAAACAATCGCTAATTTCATATTTTCCCCGAGAGTTAACACAGTCCCAACAATATCGTTCTGTCCGGACAGCGGCGTTCCACTGTTCAAATTAATTTAAATATAAAAAAATAAGAGTAATAAAACAAGATGTTTTTGCTTGACATTTCATGAAATTTCGATTATATTTTCCTACAACCAGGATTTTACAGGATTTAAAATTGATCGGATTTTCAAATCAGGTATTACGAAATTAATTCACGTAGTTAAACCTTTCACATACAAAAACAAAGGGTAAACTATGTTATGGTTAAAAATTGTTTCGAAAATTATCAAAGCCTTTCGATCCGGGGAATCACCCAATAAAATTGCAGCCGGGTTCGGGATCGGTTTCTTGATCGGATTGATGCCATTCTGGACATTGCAGGGCGTTATTTTGTTGATACTATTGATACTCCTGGACGTCAACCTCTCCGCCGGGACGCTGGCTATTATCGTTTTCGGGCTTTTCTCCTATCTCCTTGATCCGCTGTTCGATGTTGTAGGAACTTTTGTATTAACCGGGATTCCGTTCCTGTACGGATTATGGGAATCGCTGTACAATATGCCTGTTGCGCCTCTATCTCGCTTTAATAATACTGTAGCCATGGGGAGTTTTGTCTGTGGATTGATACTGTTCGCTCCCGTATTCTATGGAATGAAGAAGCTGGTGCTGGCATATCGCTCCGGTCTGGAAGAACGGATCAACAAATTGAAAATCGTGAAAGCGGTCAAAGGCAGCTCGATTTATAAATGGTATGTTCGAATTCGAGATTTTGGAGGTGAATAATGAGAAAAAAAGGACTTATCATATTGCTTGTTATCATCGCTATATTTGCGGTGATAGCATATTTTGCCCGGGATATCTATTTCGAACGCGCACTGGAAAGCGCGGGTCGAGCGATTGCCGGGGCAAAGGTAGAAATCGATGACTTCGATTTCAGCCTGTTTAAAATGGAGTGCTCCTGGAACCGGCTTCAGGTTGCGGACAAAAATAATCCCTGGTATAACATTTTGGAAACCGGCAGAGCAGCCTTTGACCTGGAAGTACGACCGCTGTTCTGGAAAAGAGTAATCATCCGGGAAATGGCGCTGGAAAATGTTCGCAGCGGTACC
>WJJN01000429.1 GCA_014729735.1 Candidatus Zhuqueibacterota bacterium | reverse complement strand
GCAATTATGATGATTAGAATAGATAGCAGTATTTTGAAATATTTCATATTCAATGCAAATCCCTCGAATTCAAATTATATTTGCGTGAAACGATCGTACCACTTAACAGATTCTGCAAAATCACCTTTTCGTTTATGGGCAAGATAAAACAGATTGTACAGATTTTTCCGCTCGCCCTCATTCAATTGATATTCATATTCATACGCCCGATTGCAATAATCCAGGCACACTTCTGCGGAATTGAACGCAATACCCGCGAGCCCCAGATACGCGCGCCCGCGATCCGGTCCTTCGATCTGTGCGGCTTTATAATAATAAACAAACGCCTTCTTTCGGTCCGTTGCAAGATATTGATTCGCCATTTGCACGCACATGTAGCTGTAATTTTCCCAGTACGATGCTTCGCTCACGAATCCATCCTTGTCCGGCAGCGGATTTTCCTCGAACAACTTCACCACATTCCACAACCGGGCGACTCCTTCGTCTCTTTTGTCCAACCGATTGAATTGAATAAGAGATAAGCGGTAATTCGCCTCATATTTCGCCCTGTCGGACTGAATCATATCGATCAAATCAAGATAGTCAGATTCCGCCTTTTCATATTCTTTATTCGAAGCCAGCATGCGGCAGTCGTAGTACATCTCCGAAGCGCGGATATTTCCTTCGTCCCAATTGATGAAATTGATAAGACTGGTGATCTGCTCATACTCTTTCTCACCCGGTGCAATCATTCTCGCCCTTGTTAATGAAATGAGTGCCGAATCCGCATCATACAATTTCATGTAAGACTGCCCCCGAAAATAAATATTTGTAAAAAGCGCCGAAGAGTCTATCTCCGATTCCTCGCCTTCAAAAATGAGATTCACTGCCAGCCGGAACCGCTCCTTTGCCGGTTCCCACAATTCTTCTCTAAAGAAAATCATTCCTGCCTGATTATTCAGAATGACTCTGGTGCGGGGTTTTTGCTCGAATTGCAGAATATTCATGAAAATTTGCAGCCTGTTTGCATCGTCCTTTTTAAAATTATATAGTTGAACCAGATCGTAATAGACCCGGGTAATCGCCTGTTTCAAATATTTATCCAGTGGATTTTCTTTCAATCCCTGCTCGAACTTTTCACGTGCTTCCGTTAGCAGCTTTTCCAGTTGCGGGGCTGCTTTCTCGTAAGTCGTTCGATTGCGTTTGATGCGATCCTGCAATTTGGTCACTTTTCGAAAAACACGATACCCATTCACAAAATATTCCTTAAATACCTTTTCCGAGTCTTCCGGGGTGATCGTCCACTGCGAAGTATCTTTGATGGCAAGATATTTCCACATCGTGCTGTCGAGCTGTGCAAGTACATTATTGCGATCGTCTTTTTCAGATGCAGAGATACCTGTTGTTAGTATTAAAATGAGAAAGATTATATTCAAATACTTTTTCATAGATTTTTCCCGTTCAATGAATTATCCCTTTTCGATGATGCTGTTCGCCCAGCTCCAGAAAATTTTTGTAAATTTTTTCGCCTTTGGATCTGAAGCAGGCTTTGTCCGTCCCGTGAAATCGACGATTTCCATTGCACCTTTCATCCGTTCAACGTTTCCAATATTGAAGTAATTACTGCTCTTTTTAAATCCCTGGTCGATCAACATCATGTAACTGCCATCGCTCAAATCAATGAGACAAAACGTGAGCTGTCTTTTTTCCGGTTTGCTCGCCAACAACAGTTCATACCTTACTCCCTGCACGTTGATAATTTGTCGTGCAGTATGATCGCTCGACTGAACATTCATCTGCATTTCGGCGACTTCGTAAATCGGCGATTGATTATTTTTAATCCAGTCCAGCAATGGATCCATCCAGTCTTCCCATTTTATATTACCGGAAAAACCGGCGAAATCACTTGAGATCACGTTATCAGATGATGGCGGACGCGTGGATAGTCCCTCATCGGAAGTGATTCCCTTTTTTCGGCGCGGATCATCCGTTACTTGCATACTGCGGATGCTTTCGTCTTCATCCACGGATTGTAAACCCTGGATCATATCCAGAGGATCAGCTTCGGATTGCTCGAAATTATATCCCTGAGTTACCAGCATTTGAGCGGCGGCTTCGCTGCGGTCAGGATTTTCTTTTTCAAATTTGTTTAAGTGGTCACTAATCGTTTGAATCTCGACAAATTCCGGCATCATATTCAATTCGCTTCTGAATTCTTCGATGATATCATCGATATTCTCCTCGACTTCTTTTTCTTCGATCTCTTGCTGTTGTTCGTTAACGACTTTCTTGGGCTCGACCTTTTTCACCTCAGGAACGAATTCGATAATTTCCGGTGGTATCACCTTTTCGGGAGTCTCGGGAATCTGAATCGACCTTAATCCAAAAAATGTGATTATACAAACAATAACGGTGATGATAGACGATGCAATCCATCGATCTTCATCAAATTGGCTCCAGTTCAGGGAATCTAAAGTAAATTCGGATATTTTCATATTTAACTGCTTTCGTAGTACTTAAAATTCCTCTTCAGTCCATATTTTCGACAAATATCAATTAAATTTATGGTTGCCTGAACCATGGATTCCGGATCGGGATTGATGATGACAACCACTTTATTCCCGCCGGCTTCGTAATCGATCTTGGTTTTAATTAAATATTCCTCCAGCTTGTCCAGTATGCGAAATTTATGCGTCTTTTCATTCTCAGTAACTCTATAGTATGACTTTAGCTGGCAAAGTTCGATCAGCGATGTTTCTGTCTCCGGATCGATTTCTGCCAGCACTGTGTCACTGGGAACGATTCGAATATCCAGCGGCACGATCTGTGGCTTTTGCTCGGAAGTCGATTTTGATCTTGCCCGGCTGGGTAATTTTATCTGGTTTTTATGAACAATATCGCTAATTAGCAAAAATCCCATCAATAGAATAAACACCACATCGATGAGACGAATGATGATGCTATTATTGGTTTTCATGAACTACCTCATTGAACGCTATGAACATCCATACCCACGGAAATATTAAGTCGCTGACAATATTGAGCAATCCGCATGGTATGTTTTATCGGAATATTCCAGAATGATCGAATGCGCACGCGTAACTTTTTGCCCCGGCTTTCATAATATTCATTTCTATTTTGAATGATTCCTTTCAAAATTTCCAAATCCGAAACATATCGATCTTCATTTTCAATATATAGGCGTTTATCCTCATTGATACCGACGATAAACAACTCTTCTTCATCGATTTTTTTCTCAATTGGAATCCTGCTTTGCGGAAGACGAATAGGGCTTTTCTTATTGATTTCACTGATCACCAGAAATCCGAACAACAGGATGAGCACAATATCGATCAATCGAATTATAACAGTGCTTTTTGACATGGTATCTCTTATTGTTGTTAATTATACAGCAAATACTTCAAATTTAATTTTAGAGGGATCGACTTTATCCGCCTCGATTTCGATCTCCCGGGCGCCGCGTTTACTGCCCATAATGAAATAAACTTCCGCCAGTCCTTCGGCATTTGTTTTGGTAGAAAAGTGTGCATTATTGCTGTCCTGGAATCTGCCTTCACCACGCCGCAAATGAAAATCAATGGAATAATCCTTGATCGGATTATCGTATTTATCGAGCACAGCAACGGAGAGCGGAGTCGGCAAACGTCGCTCGATTTCACCGTACTGATAATTCCCTCGTACCTCGATCATCTTTACCGGCGGTGTCGGCTTCGCAATCGCCAGCATCGTCAGGCTGATGTGTTTCGCCCGTTCAACGCTGATTCGGATGGTCTTCTCACCTGCTTTTTTGTCGAATTTAAATTTGGTGACTGCCTGCCCTTCCTCATTCGTCAATATTTTCTGATGCCCGCTGCCGTTCGGAAATGTGCCGTCACCTTCTTCTGCTGTGAAAACAACTGTCTCGCCTTCCAATAGATTCCCATCTTCATCGCGCACCTCCACGATAATCGGCTCGGGAAGCTCCGATCCGACAACGCCGCTCTGGTTATCACCAGACAGTATCTTTATCGATGCCGGTTCTCCGGGCATAACGATCGGCTTTCCTTTCTTCCTCTTTGTTGTGACCTGCTGTTCTTCTTCATCCTGATCATCTACTTGCGGAGGACCCACCTGTGTTGCCGGAACCGCAATTTCCCCTCCTCCGGAACCGATAACCTGGATCGGTACCGGTCCTTTTTTCATTTCCTCTCTCATCAGCCTGCCATAGAAAATGTTCGCCATTTTGTCGATGCGATCCAGATGTCCGTCGAACAGGTTGCTGACCACCGTTGCCAGCGAGTTCAGTAAAATACTGATCACCAATCCGATAATGGTGGTAGAAAGCGCCACGCCCATACCGGAAAGAATTTCGTTCTGGTCAGGAGAACCTTTATAAAATACGAGAAACATTCCCCAAACCGTACCTAAAAGTCCCAAACCACCTGCGGTGTCCGAAAGAAAAGCCAGTCTGGTGAGAAACGGATTGAACAGATCTTTCATATATTGTTTGAAGCTGGAAATTTCATCACTAAATCCGGCGGTGGTTTTTTGCGTATCATAAATTGTGTATAATTTAAATAGCAACTGAAAAGCGGATGCTTTTTTACGACGAAATATTCTTCTCAAAAGCGGGACTTTCTGATCACCATCTTCTGTTGCTTGCTGTCCCTCAACTTTTGTAAACATATTTTTAATATCATCGAGATCATATTGCTTGATTTTCTCCACAGGAATTTTAGCGGCATCGGCTTTTTCGCGATTCAATACGAACCATTGTTGAAACACAAACAGCACGCCAAGTATGAACACAAATATTAGCAAATAGCCAATTTCCTGCGCTGTCCCCAGCAAATCAAGGACGGTTTGTCCGGTCAAGCCGGGAGCTTTCCCACTGCCACTTCCACCGGTGCCGGATTTGGTTGTGTCCATGGCAACCGAATCTGTCTGTACAGCCGGCGCTTCGGTAGCAACAGTATCTTGAGCGATTAGAAATGTGGGGTGCACGATAACGCCGATGAGAATGATGAGAATTGATATTTTACAGAAAGCTTGCATTCTTGTTCCTTCCTCTATTGATACATATCTTTGCAATTCTTTATCTTTAGATATTACATTGATTTAACAATATAAATACGACTTCCCCTGTCAACAGTGAGTCATCGTTATTTAAATTCAGAAAAAGTAAACGAAATGTAAATGGAGTTATTGTAGTATAATCTCAACATCTTCCGGTTTTACAGGCGTAGATGGTGTAAATCTCACAATGCGATCACGGGTTATATTTACAAAAGTTATGCGCGTTGGTTTTGGATCTTTCGGCTGCCAACGACTCATTCTCAATGATTTGTATTGAAAATAGCAATAGTAATTTCCAACGTTGATTAAATTTCCATCCGCATCAAATCCGTCCCATTCAACCAGGTCCGGTATCTGCGAATACCCTTCAATGGTATGAACGGTTTTTCCGGTAATCTTTCGAATTTCGATGCGCCACACATAAACCTTGGTTTTTGCCACATTCGATATATTAAAATAAATCCTTTCCGGTATCATACGCTCGGTCCAAGGCTGCTGCAATTCGATAAATTCTGACTCGTCTTCCACGAAATTCCGCTCGATTTTCTTCTGCAAACTGTCAATTTTCGCCTGACGGTACAGGCTATCAGTGTCAGAAGTTTTATAGGTACGGTATATTTTAATGTAGTTTCGATTGATACCGATGTCGTTTATCAGATAATTTCGAATACGAATTGCGCGCTCTGCCGT
>WJJN01000428.1 GCA_014729735.1 Candidatus Zhuqueibacterota bacterium | reverse complement strand
TTCGTGGCATGAGATTCTTCACTCTCCGTCAGCCGACGGGTCGTTCAGAATGACATTATCGCCGTTTTCGTTCAGACACTAATTAATTAATCCGTGTTCGATCCGTGTCAATCAATGGCTGAAATAAAAACCAGATCTTTTGACATAGCGATTTTATCAACACGGAGGAATGATGTTCATCCATCTGAATACACATAGCTACTATTCCTTCTGCAGGGGAGTCGATTCGATTGAGAAGATGTGTGCTGCGGCAAAAGAGCGCGGCATGAATCAAATTGCGTTGACTGACACGAACGGAATTTACGGGCTGATCTGGTTTTTACAAATCGCAAAGGAAATGGATATCACTCCGATCATCGGAACGGAGATCGTTTACGGAGATTCACGGGCAATCGTGCTGGTGAAAAACCGGGAGGGCTACGCCAATATGTGCCGCATTCTGTCGCAAATGCATCTGGATACGGAAAATTGCTTTTCGATTTCGCACTCGGTGAGTCGCAATTCCGCCGGATTAATCGTGCTGTCCGATTCGATTGCAGTGCTCAACAGGCTGAAACCGCGCATTTCCCCGGAAAATCTGTACGTGGAATTGCAGCCCGGTCCACAGCGAACGAAGCTGCTGGAATATGCGCGGCAGAACGGTCTCCAGCCGGTAGCGACCAATAATGTTCATTTTGTAGATGCCGATGGATTCAAGCTGCATTATCTGCTGCGGGCAATCGATAAAAACACCGCTATTTCGCGGCTTGCAGCCAGCGATATCGTTCGTCCCACCGCGTGGCTGAAGTCACCGCATGACATGGCTGCCTCCTTTCCCGATTGTCCGGAGGCGCTGGAAAATACCGTAAAAATCGGGGAGCAATGCATGTACGATCTGGATTTTGGCGGCACTATTTTTCCGAAACTGAAAACGAATTCTCATAAATCGACTTTCGATTATCTGAAGCACAAAACTTATGAGGGAGCCAGCCGGCGTTACAACACCATCGATGAGCGGATAAGGAAGCGGCTGGAATATGAACTCAAAATCATTCGGGACAAGGGCTTCGCGCCGTATTTCCTGGTGGTGGAAGATATCGTGCGGCAGTCTCCCCGCACGTGCGGTCGAGGGTCTGCTGCTGCGAGCATTGTGTCGTATTGTCTCGGCATCACCCATGTCGATCCGATCGAGCACGATCTGTTCTTCGAGCGATTTCTGAATCCCGGTCGTATCGATCCGCCGGATATTGATGTGGATTTTCCCTGGGATGAACGGGATGCGATTCTGGATTATGTGTTTCAAAAATACGGAAAGAAGAATTCCGCGATGATCAGTAATCATGTCACGTTCAAAGCCCGGGCAGCGGTGCGCGAAATTGCAAAAGTGTACGGACTGCCGGCAGAGGAGATCAAGACCGTCACGGAAAAGTTATCCGGCTTTTGGCGCGCGGACCGGGTGTCGGACGTTGTTCAAAATCATCCGGCATACCGGGGGATGAGGCTGGAAAAACCGTGGCAGGAAATCATCGAACAGGCACAGAAGCTGGACGGAATTCCCCGCAATCTTTCCGTGCATTGCGGCGGCGTCATTATAACGCCGGAACCAACGGAAGATTATTGCCCGGTGCAACGAATGCCCAAAGGGGTGAATGTGATCCAATGGGAAAAAGATCAGGCGGAAGACGCAGGACTTGTGAAAATGGACTTGCTGGGGAATCGCTCGCTGGCAGTGATCCGCGATGCAATCAGCGCGATCAAACGAAACTATAATATCGACATAAATTATGAGACATGGAACCCGCTCTATGATAAAGAATCACAGCGATTGATCCGGGAGGGAGATACCATCGGCGTGTTTTACATCGAGTCTCCGGCGATGCGACTGCTCCAGAAAAAAAGCAATATCGGTGATTTCGAACATCTGGTCATTCACAGTTCGCTCATTCGTCCGGCTGCCAATGATTATATTGTCGAATATCTGCGCCGGCTGCACGGTGCGCCCTACACGCCGCTGCATCCGCTGCTCGGCGAAATTCTCAAAGAGACCTACGGCATCATGTGCTATCAGGAAGATGTGTCCAAAGTGGCAATGGCGCTCGCGGGTTTCGATGCGGTGGAGGCGGATCAGCTCCGTAAAATTCTGTCCAAGAAACGCATCGGCAAGACAATGCTCGATTTCAAGGAAAAATTTTACAAGGGCGCCCGGCGCAACGGAGTAGATGACGAAACAATCGAAAAAATCTGGGACATGATCATGAGCTTCACCGGCTACAGTTTCTGTAAACCACATTCTGCTTCATACGCGCTGGTATCGTTCAAATCCTGCTATCTGCGGGCGCACTATCCTGCGGAATTCATGGCAGCGGTTATCAGCAATCAGGGAGGCTATTATTCGGCATTTGCCTATATTTCCGAAGCCCGGCGGATGGGGCTGGTCATTCTATTGCCGGACATCAATGACAGCGAGTGGGAATATACCGGCTATAGCCGCAGGCTTCAGGTCGGCTTCATGCAGTTAAAAGGTATTCGTCGGGAAACAGTGAACTCGATTCTGGAAGAACGAAAAAAGCGACCCTACCGCAACTTCAACGAATTTTTGAAACGGGTCAATCCGGACCCGAATGACGTGCGGATTCTCATCAAAGCCGGTGTATTCGACCAATTGGAACCGGAAATGACGCGACCGGAACTGATGTGGCAATTGTCGTTGAAATACAACAAAAT
>WJJN01000427.1 GCA_014729735.1 Candidatus Zhuqueibacterota bacterium | reverse complement strand
TCATTTAAGTCAACTTATTCAATAACAACTTCTGCCAGTACCGGCATATGATCCGACGGGAATCTGCCGTCGAATGTATCTGACAGGCTGCCGTGAGAAATTACGCTCACATCGTTTTTGATGAAAATATAATCGATCGTTTTGTTATGGGGTAAATTTGCCGATTTAAATTGGGTGATCGTTCCATTCGGACCATGATGCATTTGTTTGGACACCTGTTTCGCGTCGACCAGCTTCGTGTGTTCTTTTCCGGTTAATCCATTCGTTAAAATGCGATAAGGCACTGACTCCGGCGTGGCGTTAAAATCACCAGTGACAACTACCGGAGAATCGCCTGCAATCTCCTCGATGCGATCCAGCAGCAATTTTGCACTTTCTCGCCGCGCCACTTCTCCCTTGTGATCGAAGTGGGTGTTAAAAAGATAAAATACCTTGCGGGTTTCCAGGTCCTTGAATTTGCCCCATGTTACCACGCGATAACACATTGCATCCCATCCCTTTGTCGGCTTTTCCGGTGTTTCCGAAAGCCAGAACGTAGCATGCTCGATCACATCGAATCGATTTTTCAGATAGAATACGGACATGTATTCACCAGCTTCTTTCCCGTCATCTCTACCCACGCCAAACCAGCCGTATTCAGGTAGCATCTCGGTCAGATCATCCATTTGGTCTTTCAACGCTTCCTGCACGCCGAAAATATCCGCCCGGTGGAAACGCACCATACTTGCCGCAATTTCTTTGCGATAGATCCACTGGTTCGGACCATCGTCCGGAGTGTTCAACCGGATGTTAAAGGTCATCATGCGAATTGGATTTTCAGAGCTTTTTTCCGCTGAATCGTTTTTTGCACAATATGCTGATGCCAGAGCAATGACTAATACAACAGACAGGGACCAAAAGTATTTCCGCATTTTAAAGTTCTCCGTATTTAATGAATAGTTCTAAAAAATGGCTGCGTTTTTTTGCAGCGATATAAGCTGCACATCTAAATTTCCCGTGCTGAGGGCTGGAGTTAGCCAGTTTTTATACCTTGACGAATTCTGACTAACTCCAACTTTTTGGCGGGGAAAACATTTTCTAAAATTGTTTGCTTTTTTTATAAAACAGACTAACGCTGAATTTTTCCGTAGCCCTCTTTCACTGCCTGTAGTGCCGGCTTTTCGTGAAAACCATAAGCAATATAAGCATCCGAGACCTGAAGCCAGCAATCACATAAATTCCAGAGGAAAATCCCCCAGCACTCAGGCTGCGAAGAGAAATGTTCGATCCAGAACGCAGTTGCTTCGGTTTGTGACTGCTGGCTGTACCGGATCAGCTCCTCGAGACTTTCGGGTTTCGGCAAACCGTTATTGGCAATAGTCGAAAACCAGGACCCCACCCGATAGCTTTCACCGCTGCGCAGCGGATCGGAACAATGGTGATACCAGAATTCGTTTTCAACTGACCATAGTTTATCTTCCGGAATAAAAGATCTGATAATCTCTAAATCCGGTACCGAAATGCAGCCGATTTCAGTGACCATGTTGGGACGGCATTTCGCGTAAAAATCGTCGCAATATGAAGAACCGTGTTTCCAGAGATGCACATTTCCCGAAAGCTCCGAATTCGGATGCCTGCCGTCTGACGAAAATGGCGTGCTGGGAACATACGGTCGGCTCGGATCCAGTTTCCGGCAGATGTCCGGCAATACTTCACGGTTGATGCGGTTCTTCTCGAAATAAGGAACGTTTTGCTGGAGGTAATTCCAGTCTACTTCATTGTCGCCGCACCATACAAAAATCGACGGATGCCGGCGTAAATGCGACACGATGTATTCCGCTTCTTCCCGCACCTCGTTAAGAAATTCCTCATCCTGGGGATACACACCGCAGGCAAACATGAAATCCTGCCATACGAGAATCCCTTTTTCGTCGCATAATTCGTAAAATACATCGGCTTCATAGATCCCGCCTCCCCAGACTCGCAGCGCATTGATATTCGAATCCACGGTTCTATCCAGAAGATGCCGATGATGATCTTCTGTAATCCGAGCATAAATCGCATCGCAGGGAGTCCAGTTCATTCCTTTTAAAAAGACGGGCTTATTATTGATTTTGAAATAAAATGATTTTCGCTCAACGTCTATCGGCTCCTGAATCAATTCGATTGTTCGGACTCCGAACCTGCCTTCATATTTGTCGATGATCCGATCATCTGCCTTTATGGTTATCTCGTAGGGCAATAATTCCGGTGTCCCGTGATCATATGGGAACCACAACGGCGGATTATCAAGTACAAACTTTTCCTTGATTCTCGTTTCCGATGAATCGATCTCTGCTTCAATCAGGCGTTTCTGATCATGAATCGCCATTTCAACCAAAACTCGATTTGCATTCTGATCATGGGATTCTAGCGTAAATTCGAGCTCGACCTCTGCCTGCGACTCGGATATCCAATTCGTCCGAACGCAGGGGAAAACGATTTCCAATGCATCACAAATGAGAATTTCTACCGGTCGCCAAATGCCGATGGTCACTAATCGAG
>WJJN01000426.1 GCA_014729735.1 Candidatus Zhuqueibacterota bacterium | reverse complement strand
TAAACTATCCTGGAGCGAATCGATGAATTGCGGACTATCTCCTGCTCTGAGCTTTTGCTCGTAAATTTCGGCGTGAGCCGCTGCCTGTTCATATTCTCGCTCTTTCATCAATTCCCGGATCAATTGCAGCCGGATTTTGTTATTATTCGGATTAAGGTTCAATAATTGAAGATATCGCTGTCGCAGCGTTTGCGAAGGGCGCGGCTGCTGCTGATCCAATCCCCTTGCCCGATCTTCGGATGGCTCGAAATCCGGTCGTGCTCCGGGAAAACGCTCGCCTTTAGCCTGTGCCAGTCCTTCTTGTGCTTCCTGATAAAATGGCTTTATTTCCAGCGCCCGCTCGAACATCTTAATCGCCTGTTGATATTTCCCCAGCCACAGCAGGAAATAGCCGTAACGGCTGATCAATTTATGATCATTGGGATAACGCGTTAGATATTTGCGTAGCACCTGCTCCCCTTTTTGCAACCGGTTATTATTCGCCAGAATCTCTGCATAACGAATCACTTTTTCAGGATTGAGATCGCTGAGTTCAAAGTATTTGCCGTACCATTCTTCAGCCTGTTGCCAGTTGTCCAATTCTTCGTACAGTTTTCCCAGAATGAAATAATGCTCTGTGAGCTTAGGATTAATTTTCAGCTCACGCTTATATTTTTCTATTCTCTTCCGAATGCTTAGCCGATGCTTTCTAGTCGCTCGTTCAAGATGCTGTCGGTAAATCTTTTTTTGAGGCGCCAGCTTCACCGCCCGTTTATAATCGATAATGGCATACTTAAACTGTCCCCTGTTTTCATAGCTTTGCCCGCGCAAATCATAAGCCTCAGCCATCTCGGGGTGCTGATTAATGAGCTCGCTCAAAATTGCAATCGCCTCGCCATACCGACCGGCAGAGATGTGTTTCTGTGCTTCATGCCTTAATGAAGCAGGCGTGGTCTGCGCCATCATAGCGGGTGGCAGACATACCATGCCAAATGTGAATACCAATATTCTCCCGAAACCAAGCATCTTTTGTAATTCCTTGAAAATGCGATTCATCAGAACGGATACGTTCTATTATAGATTCGGCATGATTAGCAATATCATTAGGTCACAAATTTCTTGTGCTAACCGAAATTTATAACCGAAATCAAATGCTACACCCCGAACCGACAATTTTTGCTATTGAAAAAATCCTTGCATAAATGGTAAAAAAGTGTTATAATAAAAGTGACCCCTATTTAATCAAATAATGTGATTCAAGAGATTTGCAAAATAAAATTCCAAAGTATACAATAAATTCCTAATAGATGTAAGGAGAAAAAGCATGACTGAAGAATATGTCGAGATAGATTTATCTCTTCCTTCAATGAAAGTCGTTAGTAATTTATGCAAAGGTTGTGGTTTATGTATCGAGCATTGTCCGAAAGACTGCATCGAATTTACAGATAAATTCAATGAACTGGGATACAAATATGCGAAATATAGTGGCGAGGGCTGTACTGGTTGCGGAATCTGTTTTTATGCGTGTCCCGAACCCGGAGCAATAATTGTCTATAAAAAAGTGAGGGAGAAAAAATAATGCAGAAAGAGCTTATTAAGGGAAACGAAGCAGTAATTAAAGGCGCTTTAATGGCAGGCTGTAGTCTCTATTTCGGATATCCCATCACGCCGGCAAGTGAAATTGCTCAGGCGGCTGCATATTACTTTCCTTTATTAGGAGGCACCTTTGTTCAGGCAGAAAGCGAAGTTGCGGCAATCAACATGGTTTATGGTGCATCTGCTGCCGGAAAGCGGGTTATGACAGCATCTTCCGGACCGGGCTTGAGTCTGAAACAGGAGGGAATTTCTTATTGTGCCGGTGCCGAATTGCCGTGTGTTATCGCCGACATTATGCGGGCTGGTCCCGGATTGGGAAATATCTGGCCTGAACAGGGAGATTACAATCAGATGGTAAAAGGTGGCGGACATGGGAACTATCGCAATATCGTGCTCGCACCGAATTCGGCTCAGGAAATGTGCGATCTGACGATGAAAGCCTTCGAGCTCGCCGACATCTATCGCAATCCATGCATTGTTATTACGGATGCCTATATTGGGCAGATGATGGAGCCGGTTGAATTCCCTACCACCCGTAAAAAAGTTCCGTATAAGGAATGGGCATTATATGGAGATGAAAAGAGCAAAAAAAACCTGGTGACATCGATTTTAATGAATACCCATCTGGAAGAAGAGCACAATAAAAAGCTGCAGAAAAAATACCAAACCATCGCTGAAAATGAAGTACTCTACGAAGCCCTGAATACTGAAGATGCGGACATCGTTCTCGTCGGCTATGGAATTATTTCCCGCATTTTATTGAATGTCATGGAAATCCTCAGAAAGCAGGATAAAAAGGTCGGACTTATTCGACCGATTACGTTATTTCCTTTTCCGTCGGATTTCATCTCCCAGGCTGCGGATTCTGTCAAAAGTTTTCTCGTTGTTGAACTCAGCAACGGTCAAATGATCGATGATGTGAAACTTGCCGTTAACGGCAGAAAGGATGTTCATTTTTACAACCGAATGGGAGGTGCTGTACCCTCTGTTGATGAAATTGTCGACGTTGTAAAAAAATTCATATAAATTAAGGAGAATGCAATGAAGGCAGCAGTATTAGAAAAACCAAAAGCCTTTTACGATAAATTTGAACGCAAGGGGAAAACCCAGCAAGAAACAACGCATTATTGTCCCGGATGTGGACACGGGAATCTACATAAAATTATCACCGAAGCACTCTCCGAATTCGGAGTGGATGATCGGTCGATTATCGTTTCGCCGGTAGGTTGCTCTGTCTTTGCATATTATTATTTCGATACAGGAAATATTCAGGCGGCGCATGGTCGCGCTCCGGCAGTTGCCACTGGTTTGAAACGTTCGAATCCGGAAAGCATTGTCATTTCTTATCAGGGCGATGGCGATCTGGCGGCAATAGGCGGCGATGAAATTCTACAGGCAGCCAACCGCGGTGAGAATATGACAGTCATTTTCGTAAATAATGCTATTTACGGAATGACCGGCGGACAGATGGCTCCCACCACGCTGGTGGGACAAAAAACAACAACCAGTCCTTATGGCAGAAAAATCGAAAACGAAGGCTATCCCATCCGGATGTCAGAAATCATTGCTACTCTCGAAGCCCCGGTTTATGTGGAGCGAACCGCGCTCGTTGATTTTAAAACGATCAATCATACCAAACGTGCCATTCGAAAAGCCATCAAAAATCAGATTGATAAAAAAGGATTTTCTTTTGTCGAAGTCCTGGCTCCATGTCCCACCGGATGGAAAATCACGCCGGTGGATTCGCAGAAATGGATTCAACAGCACATGATGCCCTATTTCCCGGTTCAGGCATTCAAGGATGTTTCCGATCAACGTGAATCCATGGAAATCGAACAGCGGGATTATTCGGATCAGGAAGTCCTCGATGTTCTTGGCTTAAGTCAATTGGGGGAGAAGAAACAAGTACCGGCTTCATTCATCGAAAATTTTCCGACGCAATTCATGAAGATTGCCGGCTTTGGCGGTCAGGGCGTGCTGTCTGCCGGCGTTGTGATGGCAGCCTGTGCAATGAATGAAAATCTGGAAGTTACCTGGATCCCCTCTTACGGACCGGAAATGCGCGGCGGAACAGCAAATTGCAGCGTTATTCTTTCGAACAGCCGGATCGGTTCTCCGCTCACGACCAATCCGAACGTGCTTATCGTGATGAACGGTCCCTCACTGGATGCTTTCGAGGACGATGTTCAACCGAACGGATTGATCATCGTGAATACATCCATCGTGGATCGCAGGGTAAAGCGCGATGATGTGGATGTTCTCTACATTCCATTGACCGAGATCGCTTCGGGACTAGGTCTTACTGCTGCCGCGAATATGGTATGCCTGGGCGCGTATCTGGAATATACAAAGCTGATCGATTATAAAAGCCTGTTCGAGATCGTCCCGCTCGCGATCAAGAAGAAACATCTGGTAGACACCAATTTGAAAGCTATTAAAGAGGGCGTCAAATACATCCGTGAAAATTATTCCCGATAAATTTTAATATTTTCACTAAAATTTTTATTTTGGGAACAAAATAGCGCTTAACTTAATTAAAGATAACTGAAAAGCTTACCCTTTCATGGAGCAATTCTATGGAAGGGTAATTCATTATTTCCAGCTTATAGAAATTAACAAGATTTTTGATATAAATTTAAGGGCTGTATCAAAAGTCATTTTTTTGTTGTCATTCCTGCGAGTGCAGGAATCCCCTAACGTTTTAATAATTAGGAGATTTCGGGAGAAGCCCGGAATGGCAATTTACAAAAAATCAGACTTATGATACAGTTCCCAATAATAGCATTAAATGAAGAGTTTTGAAGAAATTTTAACCAATCAAATTATTCCGTTAGTTACCAAACCCGGACGGTATCTTGGTAACGAGATGAATGTTATTAAAAAGGATTGGTCAAAAATTGATGTGAGTTTTGCTCTCGTCTTTCCCGATCTTTATGAATTGGGGATGTCTTATATTGGGTTCGAGATACTGTACCATATTCTAAACAAAAGAAAAAACATCGCAGCAGAACGGATATTTGCTCCGGGACATGATCTGGAAGAAATATTAAGAGATCGTGGATTACAATTATTTTCCCTTGAATCAAAATATCCGTTAAACCGCTTTGATATTCTCGGTTTTACATTACAGTACGAGCTTCACTACACCAATATATTGAACATTCTTGATTTGGGAAACATTCCATTGCATTCCCGGGATCGGCGGGACAGTGATCCGTATGTACTGGGTGGGGGACCCTGTGCATTTAATCCTGAACCGGTTGCCGATTTTATTGACGCAGTTATCATTGGAGACGGCGAAGAGGTGGTGCTTGAAATCGCTGAAGTCATCAATCGGGGGAAAAAGGAAAATAAAAATCGGCAGGCTGTTTTGAATGACCTGGCACAAATAGCAGGTGTATATGTTCCACAATTTTACAGAACCGATGCGAGCGGACCTCTGCCACAGTTCGATGACATTCCAACTAAAATCGAAGCGAGAATCGCAGATGGTTTGAAGCCGGATAATTACCCGGACAATCCATTGATCCCTCTTATCGAAATTACGCATGATCGCTATGCAATGGAAATCATGCGCGGCTGTACCAGAGGATGCCGCTTTTGTAATGCTGGATTCATCTATCGCCCGGTCAGAGAACGATCGGTCGAAGATTTGCTGAACAAAGCAAAAAAAGTTATTAAAAACACCGGCTATGAAGAATTATCTCTGGTTTCACTCTCAACTTCCGATTATAGCCAGCTTCAGGAATTAATGACCAGATTAACTCAGTCTCTGAACGATAATAATGTGAATGTATCTTTTCCGTCGTTAAGAGCAGAAACATTCACTCCGGAACTGGCAAAATTTGCCAAGACCGTCAAAAAGTCAGGACTTACGCTGGCACCTGAGGCAGGCACTGAATGTCTTCGAGCAGTTATAAACAAAAATAATACGAACAACGACTTAATCAGAGCCGTAACACTAGCCTTTGATGAAGGCTGGAACGTCGTGAAACTTTATTTCATGATCGGTCATCCCACCGAGACCGATGAAGATCTCGAAGGCATGATATCTCTTATTCATAAACTTGCCGGCATTGCCAGCAAATATAAAAACACTTCGATTAATGTGTCGATTTCGCCATTTGCGCCAAAACCGCATACACCGTTTCAGTGGCTGGCGCAGAATAGCGTCGCTGAATTCAACAGAAAAATCAATTATTTACGACAGCGGATTCGGCACAGGCGGGTGAGGCTTACCTGGAGAGATCCGGAAGTTTCATTTTTAGAAGCTGTTTTGGGCAGAGGAGATCGAAGCCTGAGTCAGGTCATCACAAAAGCATGGGAGCTTGGAGCCAAATTTGACGCCTGGAGCGATCATTTCAAATTTGATATGTGGATTCAAGCGTTCGAGTCATCCGGAATAGATCCTCAGCAATACGTCGAACAACTCGATCTTGATGCGGTATTGCCGTGGGATCATATAAAAAAAGGAGTAACCAAAAGTTTCCTGAAACGCGAATATCAAAAGGCAATGCAGGGCAAAACCACCGATGATTGCAAATCAAGTGGTTGTAACGCCTGTGGTTTGATCGAGCATCCTGCCTGCAAAGAGATTATCGCTAAGAAAGAATTTGACCAAAGTGCCCGGTTGCAGCCGACTAATTTCGGTCGTGGGAAAAAGCTGGTAAAACAAGTGGTCGAGCCGTCGGTTTACAATATCCGGCTGCAATATTCCAAATCCGATGCCCTTCGTTTTACTTCACATCTGGATTTGATCCGACTGTTTGAACGTGCTTTTCGACGGGCTGGTGTACAATTGGTTTATACGCAAGGGTATAATCCGCATCCCAAATTATCTTTCGGTCCATCACTACCGATGGGATATACCAGCGATGCCGAATATATGGATGTATACCTTTACCGAAACCGGGAAACCAACATTGGATTTTTATTGAATCGGAAACTTCCGGATGGGCTTCAAATAGAAAATGCCAAAACATTATTTGGGAAAACAGACTCACTGGTATCTGTGATTAATCGCGCAGAATATACCATCAAATCAATTGAAAATTTTGACCAATCCTATCTTAATCATTTAATCGCTGAATATAATGAGCGTACTGAAATTTTAGTCGAGCGTCCGCGAAAAGGAACGATACAGTCTCTGGACATCAAACCGTTCATTGGCAATATTCAAACGGACACTCGACCGGATACCCTGCTCGTGTCGACGAATATCATCGATGGCAGAACAGTACGCATCAGCGAAATACTTGCGTCTCTGCTTGATTTTTCGGAAGAGGAGATTGCTCTTACCAGAGTTACCCGTACCGGATTATTCATTCAGCATGGTAACGTACGCGCAACCCCATTGGAAATTTAAATGAAGATAGGATATTATGGAAAAGGAAATTATTATCAATTCGGGAATAAGCGAAACCCGGATTGCAATACGCGAAAACAAAAAATTAGTGGAACTGTTCGTTGAAAGACCGGAAAATGAAAGAGCTGTCGGTGATATTTATCTCGGAAAAGTTGTAAATGTCGTCAAAGGAATGCGCGCAGCATTTGTAAACATCGGTCAAAAGCAGGATGCATTTCTGCATTTTTCCGATGTCGGTGAATCGTTCTCCACAATCAGCGCTCTCATCGATTCGACGAATGGTTTTCACGAAGACGACAGACATATACCTGTCGATCAGATTAAAGAAGGACAGGAAATCCTCGTTCAGATTATCAAAGAACCGATCAGTTCCAAGGGTTCCCGCATTACGACTCAGTTATCGATTCCGGGTCGATTTTGTGTTTTGGTACCCGATTCTAACCTTGTAGGTGTTTCCCGTAAAATCGACAGTGCCCGTGAACGGAGACGGCTGAAAAAGATCGCCCGAACGCTAAAACCTAACGGTTTCGGGTTGATTGTACGCACAGTTGCAGAGGGGAAAAGTCGTCGGATCCTTCAAAATGATATTAATGCGCTAACTAAAACCTGGACACGAATTCAGAACAAAGTTCGTAAACGTCGTGCACCGGCGCTGATACATAAGGATATGGGAATGACCTCCAGCGTTATACGCGATCTGTTTACGCGGGATGTGACACGATTAGTGGTAGACAATCGAAAGCTATTCCGGGAAATTACCACTTACCTTAAAGATGTCGCTCCGACTTTGGTCGACAAAATCGATTATTTCAACGGGAATTCACCCATTTTCGATGCCTTTAAAATCGAGACGGAAATCGAAAAAAGTCTCGCACGGAAAGTCTGGCTTAAAAGCGGGGGTTACTTAATTTTCGACCACACTGAAGCACTGGTGGCGATCGATGTAAACAGCGGCAAATTCGTGGGCAGACGAAATCATGAAGAAAATTCTCTGCGGATCAATCTGGAAGCATCGAAAGAAATTGCACGACAATTGCGGCTTCGTGATATCGGTGGTATCATCGTTATGGATTTCATTGATATGCAGGATGATAAGCATAGAAAGCGGTTGTATGATGAATTCAAACGAGAGCTGAAACGAGACCGAGCGCAGGCGAATATTACACCGCTAAGCGAATTCGGATTGATCGAAATGACACGGGAACGGGTTCGTCCCAGCTTGTTATTTGCTTTCAGTGAAACCTGCCCCACATGTCACGGTATTGGCAGAATTACTTCGAAAGGAACAGTGCTGACTCATATCGAACGCTGGATGCGACGCTTCAGATCGGGATCCAAAGAACGCAGTTTAAAATTGTACACTCATCCGGAAATTCATTCATATTTAACACAGGGCATCAAAAGCCGCATCAGACGGGTGATGTGGAAATTCTGGGTACGTATTGATGTTGTCCAGGATGAAAATCTTGAAATTGATGAGTTTAAATTCATCTCGAAAAAAACAAATGAAGAT
>WJJN01000425.1 GCA_014729735.1 Candidatus Zhuqueibacterota bacterium | reverse complement strand
TCAATCTGCTTTCGCATCATGAGAAAGCTGTCAACACAATAGAAAATTACGATCTGCGTATCTTCAATTCTTACGAAAACAGTGTGCGTTCTCTGATGAACGATCATCCCTTTGACCGCAAAGGGATTGAGAAGGATTCTCCCAAATTTATTCAAATCATTCTCATCGGATTTGGAGATATTGGCAAACGTGTTATTTTACATGCTGCGCAAACCTGTCATTTTGCCAATCAGAAAAAGCCTGCGATAATTGTGTATGATACAAACATCGCATTGGAACAGAACAGATTTCTGACCAATAATCCGGCAATAAAAGATATATGCGACATCCAGTGGAAGCCGTTCGACTTCGATAACATCAAGCTTGAAAAAGAGATTTCCACTTATTTACAAATTGAAAGTGCAATAACGACCATTCTTTTCGTTTTTGATGATCCCGTGAAAAATATTCTAAAAGCCTCTGAAATTTGTCAAGTAGTTGGAGAAGACACCCAAGTTTTAGTTCGTATGCACGATGAATCCCGAATGGCGGAAGCATTGGAATCCCGCAAAGGGGATTTTTTCGCCAACCAAATCAAAGTATTCGGTTTGCCGAAGCAAACAAGTTCGTTCGAATTGATCATCGAAGAAGAGTTGGACAAAATGGCGCGTGCAATCCACGAATATTATTTGGATAAATTTCCACCGCAGGGAGCGCCTCGTCCAAGCCAGCTTCCATGGAATCAGCTCTCTCAGGAATATAAGGATGCTAACCGCCAGGCGGCGAACCATATTCCAGTAAAACTGAGAGCAGTCAATTGTGAATTTGTCTCTGAAAAAGATAAACGACCGCAGGCGGAATTCCCATCTGATGAAATCGAAATGATGGCAATCATGGAACATAACCGCTGGTGCGCCGAACGCCGGCTGAAAGGATGGACTTATGCACCAGTCAGAGATGACTTAAAAAAACAGAATGATTGCCTTATTCCGTGGGAGAAATTGCCGGATAAAGAGAAAAAAAAGGACAGAGAACAAGTCCGTAATCTCCATGATATTTTAAGCAGAATAGGATTAAAAATTATTCGGAGAACTGATTAAAGCAAGTGGAATGATCTTTAATAGTAAGAAAAAGAAAAAAATCGGGCTCGCGCTCGGTGGCGGCGCAGCTTTGGGAGCCGCGCACATCGGCGTATTGAAAGCCATCGATGAATTCGACATTCCGGTACACTATGTCGCAGGAACGAGCATCGGCGCTTTTGTTGGAGCATTTTACGCGTTCGGAAAAACATGGCAGGAAATCGAAGATTTCGCCCGTGACCTCGATTGGTTCGATGTCTCTCGTTTGTCGCTGTCAAAATATGGCTTGTTATCGAACAAGAAAATGAATTCGCTCTTTCGAAAAATATTAGGCGATGTCACTTTCGAAGATGCAAAAATCCCGCTAGCAATGGTTGCCGTTGATATTTGCACCGGACAAAAGGCAATCCTGAAATCCGGGAACATTGCCACCGCAGTCATGGCGAGTACCTGCATTCCCGGTGTATTCATTCCTGTGGATTCTGAGGACAAATTATTGGTCGATGGGGGAATAATGGAAAACGTGCCTGTCGCCACTGTCAGTGAAATGGGGGCAAAAACGATAATCGGAGTGGATTTGTTAGGCAGACATGCCTACAAGAAACCGGGAAATATTGTTGATATTCTAATCAATACTATCAACATTTCGATTGAAAATTCCACAAAATTACAAACCGGAGATGGAAATATAATAATTGCTCCGGATCTCTCTGCTTACAACATAATTGATACAGATCAGACGGATGGGCTGATCGAAGCAGGCTATACCGAGGCACGGAAAGTACTTAATCACCATTTCGGCTAAAACAGACTCATTCGTTTAAAACACTCCCAGCAATTTCACAGCCATAATTAAAATCGCAACTGCCAGCACGTAGCGAATCAGCTTTTCCCCGCCTTTGACAGAAGCCTTCGCGCCCCACCACGCACCGAATGAATTTCCAACTGCAAGGCTGAGTCCGAAGCCCCAGTGTACATTTCCGGTCACCGAGAAAACAATTAATGATGGTACAGTGTAAATCAAAATAATGAACACCTTGTGCATATTCACATGAACGAGACTTATTTGCAAGATATGATATAATGATGCCATGAACAAGAATCCCACACCGACCTGCAGGAAGCCGCCGTAAAATCCGATCAGTAAAAGCGCCGGGTAGATTAGCCAACGACGTTTGCTTTGGGAAACCGCGTCCTGATAATCCGCCTTTGAGCCGGGAATAAACATCGAAAGAACAATGCCGATCATCACCGTTGCCAGAATCCGCTGGAACCACATATCGCTTATTTGTATGGAGATGAACGCGCCCAGGACTGCTCCCGGCAGCGTAAACAGCGAGAGCCGAAAACTCTCCTTAAATTGATGGACTTTTTCCTTGCGAAATGAAGATACGGCGAATATGTTCTGCATTAGTATCGCGACGCGGTTTGTGCCGTTAGCCAGCGCGCTGTCCAGTCCCAGAAAGATGAGCGTCGGCAGTGTCAGTGTGGAGCCGCCACCGGCGTTTACATTGATAAAACCTGCCATAGAGCCCACAGCAAAAAGCAGCGCCAGAGTGGAATAATCGTTCATAAATCCTCGGTTTAGGTTGAATCCGCCCTTTCAGGGCTATATAATTCTTTCTTGAATGAGGGACTGTATTAAAAGTCATTTTTGGGTGTCATTCCTGCGAATGCAGGAATCTCCTAACTTTTTGATAATCAGGAGATTCCGGGACAAGCCCGGAATGACATCAAATGAGAAAACCGGACTTTTAATAATGTCCCCTTTTTTAATTTGTCATTTCAGGGTACCTTAAAAATTGTCACTCAGAGGAGTCCTTCGGCAAACTCAGGATAAACCTGCAACAAAGCCTGTAATGAGTGAAACCGAAGGAAATATCATACTACCAGGCTTCGTGGCATGAGATTCTTCATGCGCCAAAAAGACGGCGCATTCAGAATGACACTTTCGCCGTTTTTGTTTAAACATTGTTTAGATAATGAAGCCACTGGTAGCCATTGTTTCGAATATACTGTTTTTGGCAATTCGAATTTTTTTGTTATTTGATTCTTGAGATTTGGAATTTATCAAGCCTGTTAGATTTCCGAAGTTTTAAAAACTCCGGAAATCTCCAGAATCAAACCTTAAGCTCCCATCCTTTTTCGTATTCACGGCTCCACATCGAGCTGGCGGCGATATCACCCAGAATGTGTCCATTTGACGGATTGAGAGTCAGCACCCGGCGATATTTCCATGCGATATTGGAGAGCAGCAGCATGGTGACGCTGACATTTCCTTCATCGATCGGGGAGTTCAGTTTCTCGCCATCGCGAATCGCATTTATGAAATTCCGGAAATGCGCCGTGGTCATGGGTCCGCCGCCGATGATGTTCATCTTGTCTTCAACCGTCTTTCTGGAAAATTCTTCCAGCACTTCCTCATTCTTGTTGAAGACGATATAGCCGTCTCTGTCGAGCAGCACAGTACCCTCGGTACCATGTATAGTTGCCCCGCGACCACGGTTGTAATAATCCTTGCCCTGGCAGCTCAATCCTTCCCAGGTGATCATCTTGTCGTCG
>WJJN01000424.1 GCA_014729735.1 Candidatus Zhuqueibacterota bacterium | reverse complement strand
GTTCTCGTAAAAGTTCATCAGAAATAGTTCGAGACTTGGCTTTTTATCTGCCGACTTGAAAATGTATGCTTCAGCAGTTTCTTTTTGCAGATGCTTTAATGCCAGAATTCGTTTAAAGCCGGAGACGATCCGATATGCAGGCTGCTCTGATATTTGCTCCAAAATAGGGGGATTTATCAACCCGATTTCTTTTACGGAGCGAACCATTTGAGATATAATCGGCTCGAATGTAAAAACGTACGTTCGGTCCGACAGGTCAATGCTTTTCAATGAAATGGATTCTTTTTTCATAGATGGTTTATATTTAGGATGAATGGTATTTTCCCGGTAACGAAAGAAAGTGATTTGCTTCAGCGGTTTTGCCGCGTTTTAAATAACCATTTCCAACGATCCGGCACATTTTAGAAAGCATTTCAATAGCTGCCGTTCTCTGTCGTGCTGTTAAATTTTGCTGAGTAAGTGTTTTTTCTATAGCAGCGATCCGAAATCGATCCATGCCCCAATATTTGCGCGAGAGTTGATCTTTGTGTCCGCCTCTTTTTATAATCAGCGGTTCATTGATGAAGGCAATGGGGTAATGCAAACTTGTGCGCAACCAGAGTTCATAATCTTCGCACACGATTAGATTTTCATCGAACATGCCAATGTGATCGAAAATATCCCGATGCATCAAAACAGAAGAAGGACTGATGATACATAACGCAAGACAATATTCAAAAATCCAGCCGCCGTATTTGCGGTGCCGCTTCTTTTGATTTACCCGAATGCCGTTACGAATCCAGATTTCGTCGCTGTAACATATTTGCGTATCAGAATTTGAACTCATTAGATTAATCTGAGTTGATAGTTTGTTCCGCAGCCAAAGATCATCCGAATCCAGAAAGGAAATATACAAGCCGTTTGAATTGTGAATGCCCAGATTTCTCGCTACGCTGGGACCCCTGTTCTCCTGAAAAAAGCAGCGAATACGACTACCATAATTTCCGAGCATTTCACGCGTGCCATCGGACGAGCCGTCATCGACCACGATCAATTCAAAATCCTTGAATGATTGATTAAAAACAGAGTCGATAGCTTCGGCTAACACGACTTTGCGATTAAATGTCGGAATAATGATACTGACGAGCGGCATATCGTTCTGTTATTCATAATGTTGTTAAGACAATTTTAAAATAAACAAATAAACACTAATAGTCAAGTACAAAAAAGAACGGTTCTAAAAAAATTATTCAATTAGAAGGGTAATGAATAAATCACCGGCAAAGAGAAAAATAATTGTCCCAAACGCGATGAACGGCGCAAAGGGTAAATATTCTCGATGATAAATCCTGGCGATGATTCCTATAATCGCACCTGCAATAAACGCATATAATAGGGACACCACGATCCCATACCAACCGACAAAACAACCTACCATTGCCGCCATTTTAATATCTCCTCTGCCCATACTTTCTTTTCTGAAAATAAAATCACCGACGAGCGCAACTGCAAATAAAAATCCGCCGCCGGTTACCATTCCGAAGAATGCATCTTTAATTGTATGGTCTGCTATAATTAATGGAAATAAAAGAGCACAGGTTAGACCAACTACATTTATGTTATCCAGAATTAATTGGTGTTCAATATCGATAAATGTAATAATAATAAGCAAAAAAAGAAGAATCGCATGGAAAAAGAATACCGGCGTCGAGGAAAAAAAATAGTAGAGTGATACCAACCCGGCGCCTGTCAGAAATTCGACGAGGAAATAGCGAATGGAAATCGGTTTGCCGCAGTATCGGCAGCGTCCTTTTAACAGGATATAACTTAGCAACGGAACATTATGATACCATTTGATAAATGCTCCGCAGTCAGGGCAGGCAGATTTCGGTGAAACGACGGATTTGTTTTCCGGAAGCCTTGAAATGCAGACATTGAGAAAACTTCCGATTATCGCACCTGCGAAAAATATGAAAATTATGATCATTATATCAGGGAGAAAGATTTGATTCTGAATCATTGCCATTGAATTTTTTTTGAATTGAATTCCGTTTATTTGTCATGATTTTATAGTGTTTGCTTGTTAAGATATGTGGTGTAATAAAGACGATTAACTCCCGTTTGGTTAATGTTGTATTCCAGTTTTTAAAGAGCAAGTTAAGTAGCGGTATCTCACCCAGAATAGGAATGCTGGAATTGGATTGTACTCTGTCATTCTTTATCAAACCACCAATAACGGCTGTTTCTCCGTTCTTTACCGCTATCCGGGTGCTTGCTTCCCGTGTACCAATGCGCGGCACTCCCTGCACTTCCTGGTCTAAAACATTACTGACTTCCGGCTGCACGTCGAGAAAGACCAGATTTTCCTCTGTCAAAATCCTCGGAATTACGCGCAGCAGAATGCCGACATCCACAAATTCTACCTGCTCCAGAACATTGCCCGCCGTGGTAGCAGTGGATGTTTTGATATACGGTACGCGTTCTCCAATAAGGATTTTTGCTTCCTGACCGTTCATGGCAACGATACGCGGGCTGGATAGAAGCGTGCTTTGCACATTCCTCCGCAGCGCTTTTAAAAGCAATTGAATCTGTGGAGATTTCAGGTTTCTGTAGTCCAGGATGATACCGCTGGTACTAAGACTGAATGGTAAGGTGCCCTCTGCTTCATGTTGGTCCTGGTTGTATGCAACATTCCATTCAACACCCAAATTCTTCATATTATCTCGGGACACTTCAAATAGCTCGGCTTCGATTAACACCGAAGGTTGAAACGCGTCTATCCTGGCGATGATTTCATCGTATGTACGCATATTGGCTAATTCATCGACAATGACGATGGAATTCGTCTGCTCGTCCGCTCGAATATGTCCTGATTGGGAAATACCTTGTAATATCTGCTGCATCTGAAAAGCCTCCGCATATTTCAATGTATAAACGCGGCTCACACGTTCATTTTTTTTCAGTATGAAGTACGTATCGTCTCTTTTTATATATGCATAATCGAGGCTAGACAAAATCATGTCTAATGCTTCGGGAAGTGTTGCCTGATGCAAAGAGACAGTCACCCGGCTCTGACGTTCATTCGGAATTACGAGATTTACCTTGAATTCACGACCGATGACTTGCAGCACATCTGTGAGTAGTGCATTTTGAAATGCCAGCGAAACAGCTAATTCCGGCTTGCTTTTGTCGCGTATCTTTTTTCTGGCTTTCTGTTTGCTACTGTGCGGGGCAATTTTTCTCCGAGTTATTTTTTGAGGCAGAGAAAGTCGCGAATTTCCTCGTACAGGCTGCTGATAGCTACAATTCAAAGCTACAGATCCTAAAAATGTAATAAAAGCTGCTACCATGAAATTTTTAAGATAATGAACTTCCATTTCGATCATTCTTTCAAAACTAATATGTAAGTCCGAACTTTGCTTTTTAATATAACAGAATTTTTATTAATTGATTTTATTCTCAGATTTCTTATCGATGAACCGACAGTGTATATCTTCCCGTTGATCAACGCTTTGCGTTTATTTTTTACTTGTATGATACCATTCAACTTTAGACCGGCTGCTTCATTAATTACGATCCTTCTTCGCTTTTTGGGAGCTTCCATTTTCACTCTTGGCTTGTAGGGCTTAAACGGGTTTCTTTGCCATTTGTGTTTCTCGAATTCCCAATCATATTCTGATTCCAGCTTTGCCAGAATAGGATTTTCCGCATCCGAAGCAAGTTTTTGGATCGCAGTAGTATCAACCTGACGATTGATTTGAGAACGCGAGTATTCAGGCTGGAATTGTTTCTCCTCCGTTGAATTTGTACAATTAAGCAAAAATATTGGTATCCAATAGAATATAAAATACAAGTAATTCATCTATTTAACCTTGTAAATAATGCCGCTAACTTGCGTTTTAAGCAGATCTGATTGATCAAGAACTGTTTTGATTTCGATATTCTCTATAAATGATATCGGCAAAGAAGATTCCTGGTATAGTAAAAATTCACCAATATTTTGAAAATCAGACTGGAATTCAATCTCGAAAGGATATTGAACAATACCACCCTCTTCGATTTTCTTTTTTTCTTTTTCTATAATTGCATGCGTGAAATTATTTACCGGTGAATTGTTCGTGAGTAAATTCAACAAATTAGAGACATCGATGGATAATTTCCGGGCAGCATGTTTTAGGAAATATTCATCCTGCAAATACTGCCTGCGCACCTGCTGCAACCGCACATATTTGTTATAGTATTCCGTATTCAGCGTTTTGAGCTTTCGTTCTTCAGCTTTTTTTTTACTATAGTTTTGATATGCTGATGCAATTACAAATTTATAAACCAAATATAAGATCAGGATTGTGACCATTATTCCCAAAACTATTTTTTGATTTTTTGTAGCTGTGATAGAAAGCATGATTCCCCTAAAATGATTATTTTTCTAATTCAGAAATTTGTATTCGACCAAAGAGTTGAAAATTTGTAATATTTGCATTTTCACTTTGCCGACTTTTTACCTTATTGAAGTTGATATAACGAAAATTTTCGCTTTGTTCCATGCTGTAAATGAAATCCTTTATTTGATTTCGTTGAGATGTCTGTCCTGAAATTGTTACCTGCGAAAATACGGTCTTTTCATCAGGTTCGTGTTCAGATTCTGAATCCTGTTCATATTCATCATCATCTTCCTCTTCCTCAGCCCGGGATTGGAAATTTCCACTAAAATGGGTCAGCCAAATATCCTCAGGAATTGTTTCGCTTACTTCACTCAGGACAATTGACCAACGCGGTTGATTGTATTTCAGCGCTTTAATTTTACGGATCTTTAGATCAATCTTATCTTTCAATGTATTGAAATGCTGTAAATCTGAAATTTTCCTGTTTAACTGATTGATCGAATGTTGCTTCTCATTTATCGATCTCTGAAGTTTGCCCGCCTGGTAAAGAAAAAAAGTACGCATTCCAAAAGAAGCGAGGATAAACAACAAAGGGATAGCAGTCCCTGCTATCAGAGCGCGAATTTTTTTATTTCTGCGCACATCAATCTTTTTCCTCAAATCAATTTGCAAATTCATTGCCGGTTGATGATAGACTTTACATAATCCCACCGCGGTGGCTAGTAGTGGAAATAGATGCCGCTGATCCGTTCTCTTTATCTTACGTCCTGTGATTTGTATATTTTTCATAACATCTAACGTATATACGGGTAATTCAAGAGAAAGGGACAAAAAATCATTAATTCCCGGCAAAAGAGCACCTCCACCACACAGATATATATTCTCTATGGGATTATCGTGTTCGGTGTTATAGAACTGCAATGATAGATGAATTTCATCGGCAACTTTTCGAAGATGTTGGAACATTAGATTTTGTGGCGTTCCATTTTCTCCTCGCAATTCCTGCATTATTTCTTTTCCGGCATCGTTACACTTCAGCAAAAATTTCATATTTCTTTTAATTGTATCCGCTTCACGAAGATTTACCTTCTCTAATGCAGATATTTCTTTGGTTATTTTATATTCATGGCTGTCAATAGTTCTGGCAAATCGAATTATTTTATTATCAATAACAATTATTTTAATTTTTTCTATACCAATATCGATGATCGCGGCGACTTGATTTGCTTCATTTTTGAATTGAGCAAGAACTAGAGTATCAATAGAAAGTTGATTTATTTTGTAACCTGATTTTTTAAACAATCTGACAGTTTTCTTGATCAATTTATGATCAACGGCAAGGACAATGCCGTGTCTGTGTTTTCTCGTTTCGTTTATGTTTGTTGGATAAGGATACGTGAATATTCCAACTTCCCGATCTTCAAAAAAAAATTCTGATCGAATTTCCAATTCCGCTGTTCTGATAAAATTACGATCACTCATTGGGGGCAATCGCTTGCACCGAATTAATTGATTATTATCGATTAAGGATGTGATAATCGGGAGTTTTTTATAGTCTTTATATTTTTCGAAAAAAGCGTAAATTACCTTTACAATTTCCTTTAAATTCGGCTTGATCCCGTATTTCTTATATTTGTGAATGTGCCAATTGACAATATAGAGTTTTTCTCTGATCTTATCAAAAACAACAATCTTAACTGAAGAATGTCCAATATCGATTCCGATTGTTCCATTTTTGAGCTTTGTTGCTTGAAGTGTCTGTTGTGTAAATTGTTGCTGAATAAAATATCCCGTTGAAATAACCGACGGTGCTCTATCGATAGTAAAAGTTACTTCTTTAGATGACTTTTCATTATTATCAGGATGTGGCTGCTTTGATGATTTGTCACGAGGTGTCCGGGCGCTTTCTTTTTCCGGAATTGGGTGATTTTTAGAATACCGCGAAGTTATCGTCTTGAGAGCAAATATAAAGTATTCGAGGTCAGGTTTTGGATTAAATGAATTTTTCCCATTAAACTGCAGACTATTTTTCAATGTTCGCTCGACGGTATTAGATAGCGCATCGATCGCTGGAATTTCATATTGCCTTGCAAATTTTTGGATAGTCTGAATTCTTTGAAGACTCGATTCTGTGTTTAACCTGTTGTGATCAGGCTTGGATGATAAATGCGACAGTGTACTTTCCAATTTTTCAATCTGATGGTTGAGAAAATTAAATTGATACTCTGTTAAACCTGAAGTCGTATTTTTAAATTGTTGGACGAACATGAGTTTCTTAACAATTAATAAATCATTAATAAAGAGTCCGATACCGGTACCTGATAGCGAAATGAAGTTAAACAGGGTGCTTTATTTTCCCAATTCACGGAAATCCGCACATTTACATTTTTTATTGCTCCATTACAGAATCCTGTCGATTGGATAGCAACCGTTGATTCTGTCCCATCGAGCAGGAAAACCGTGTAATATCCGTCTCCTAGCTTATTTCGATGAATAATTCTTTCCGATTGATACTCGGATAAGTTTCTAAACGAGTTTTTAAGCACAAAATTGACGACTGCATGCTCTATTCCTGCTTCTGCAATATAATGTGCTTTTGTCTGATTCAGGAATATGATGACAGATCGTTTATTTACAGATGCCAGTTGAATTAATGACATTCCGAGGATCAACAATACAATCATCATAAACATTGTGATTATATAAATCCCGCCGCGCTGGTTTTTATAATCCATAACAGTCAAAATTGCTTTCTCCGAGTAATAACTGTTTGAAATATTTTATCATGATCATCAATGCTGAACGCAATTTGAATGTCGGAAATTTTTTTGAACCTCACGGATTCAAATTCGATGTATTCAGTGCTGAATTCAGCAACAGGAAATCTCGGAATCTGAATCCACTCTTTGCTTTCCTGATGATTAACGTATCTGATTATTGTGATAAATTTACGTTTATGCGTAATCTTATATCGTATCTTATCCTTCCCTGAAACAAGTCGAATGTAGTCTTTTGTTACTTTATCTATTGCATCTGCCTGTTGTACATCCCGTGCAATATAGTGAATAGCTTTAATATAATTTTGTATGAGCTGAAATTGTTTCGTGGCTGACGACCAGACCTGGTTAGCTGCAAAATAGAGTTGGAATATAGCTACCAGCAGCATTCCCGAAATTGAAATCGCAATTAGTAACTCGATTAGTGTTAGCCCGTATTGTCCGGACTTTTTATCATTTGTAATTTCCAATATAAGTCACCAGGCTATCTGTTCCAAGCATGGAATGGACAATTATTTTTATTTTCTTTAGATCCTTGTTCAGGGTGTCAATTTTTACATCAGATTTTATTAGCGCTGAAAAATTTTCAGTGTAATTGCCCGACTTAATAAAATGATAACCTTTCAGTTGCTTGTCTGCAATTACCTGTTCAATCATGGATTGAGCGATAACCATATTATGGCAACGATCATAAATTTTATGTTTCGTTCGTACTGTGTTTGAAAATAGCATCAGCACAGATATCGATAGCAGACTGACTAATGCCATTGTTAACAACACTTCAATGAGTGAAAATCCGTTTTGATTTTTCATGTAAATCCAATGCATCTAATAGTATGACAGGGAATCGGAACAGCAAGTTTGTAGAGACTGTTTCCGATTCCCAATTTCGAATACTTTAATGAATTATGCACTGCTAAAAGTAGCAATATTCGTCAGAGAATGTTGAACCGCCAAGATTTGGAAGAATATTTCCGCTTTTCGCCTGATAGTACCAACCGTTTTCTCCGTTGCCTTTGGCAACCTTATCTTTAAGATCTTCTAAAATCTGGTCACCTTTTGTATCGATTACGACTTCTTCGCCTTTTGCGGCATTAGTGCCTTTATAAAAAGGATTCGAGGGAAATTCCTGCAGATACGGACCAAATCGATAATCATCCGTTCTTTTAGCAGAGGTTTTTCCATCAGCATCGGTATACCAGGTTAATTGACGCTTAAACGTCTGTTCATTTCCCTTAAAATTGCGATCATTCGTTGTACACGGGAAAAATCCATGATCTGAATTATAGGCAAATAAAGCTTGACGCAGATTTGCCAGATTGGCTTTCAATTTTGTTTCTTTAGCGCCAGTTTCAGAACCCCGCATGTTCATGATCACGATGGTTGACAGAATACCGATTATCCCAATGACAATCAGCAACTCAACCAAGGAGAAACCTTTTTCTTTTTTGAGAAAATGTTTCATAAGAATTACTCCTTAATAATTAATTGAATTTAGTAATTTAATGGTATTTAATTGAAAACAACCCATAAGCACATATAAGTCCTGATAGCTGATCCAATCATGATTCTAACGCGTTGGTTTTGCATTTTTCTTTTATTGACTGACTATTAATTATTAAAAGAACTAACAGCTTGCATCACAGAGGAAACAAGTGATACTGCGATAAATCCAATTCCGGCGGCGACCAGCATCAACACAAATGGTTCCAGAGATGTTGTTAGCCTTTTTACTAATTTCTCGATTTCTTTATCATAGGTATCAGAAATTTCATCGCACATCTGACCTAACCTCCCGGAATTTTCACCAATCGAAATGAGTTGAATATCTAACTGTGAAAAAACACCGGTGGATTCAAATTGAGTCGCAATGCTTTTACCTCTTGCTATATTATCGTACACAAAATCAAATTTTTTAGTCATTGCTTTATTATTTAAAATATTAATTGCAAGACTAAGATTTTTTAAAAATGGTATACCGCTCAACATCAGAGTACTCATCGTTCGCATAAATCTGGAAATCGCAGTTTTGTACAGTATTTTGCCAAGCACCGGGATTCGTATTTTAAATAGATCAAAATAATAGCTTCCGCTTTCTGTTTTTACATATTTCATAACGCTGATAAGGGAAACTAATACCCCGGCAATAATAAACAGATAATTCTGTTTTATGAAGTCACTTGATGCAAGCAAAAATTTTGTGGAGCCTGGAATTTTAGCACCAGATGATTTAAGGATATCTGCAAACTGGGGAACGATAAAAGTGGTTAGAAATATTATAACGCAAATGCTAAGGACGATTAAGATGATTGGATAAATTAGAGCACTCTTAACATCAGATGATATTTTTTCGTTATTTTTAATAAATTTAGCATACCGATATAATACTAGTTCGAGTTTTCCGCTTTCCTCCCCTGCTTTTATAATATGTGAAAATAGCGGTGGAAAAATCGTGGGAAACTTTTTACATGCGTCTGAAAAATTTTCACCCCTCGCAATGTCATCTTTGATCCTTTTTAGGATTTGACGAAACTTCTTATTTTTTATCTGTTGGTTTATTATATCAAAACTCATCAATAATGACATGCCCGACTTAATCATTGTTGCTAATTGTACGATAAACATAACCAACTCTTTATTGGAAATTTTATGATCTAATTTTAGGGAACCAAATGACATTGAAATTGGCACAAGTTTATTAATTTGCATTGGAAAGAGCCCGCGTGATTTCAACATAGCGTAGGCAGCCTGTCGATTTTCAGCGTTTATAATTCCTTTATGGGATTTGCCTTTCGCATCATTAGCTAAATATGTATATTTCATGTTGGTATTTTGTCCGTTATTGGTAAAATTTAAAATGCTACACGAAGTACTTCCTCAACTGTCGTAAGTCGTTTTGAGACTTTTAAGAGACCATTTTCTTTCAGTGTTTTCATTCCTTTTGTTTTAGCAACTGTGCGAATTTCGTCTGTAGGAGCGCCTGATATAATTAATTTTCGAATTGCATCATCAATAATTAGCAATTCGTGTATCGCTGTCCTGCGCTGATAGCCTGAATAATTGCATTCCGCACAACCTTCTCCGCGATAAACTTCATCTAATTGTAGCCAATCAGGCACGTTGAGCCGATCAATTATTTTCTCGTCTAATTTAATTTTCACAGCGCATTTTGGACAAAGCTTCCGAACGAGTCGCTGTGCAAGAACAGCAATCAAAGACGATTCAACAAGAAATGGTTCGAGTCCCATGTCGATCAGTCTTGCGATTGCACTGGGAGCGTCGTTCGTATGTAGTGTGGATAGAACAAGATGTCCTGTTAAGGCAGAGCGGATTGCAATATCTGCAGTTTCGCTATCCCGGATTTCACCGATCATAATAATATCCGGATCCTGGCGCAAAATTGAACGTAAACCATTCGCAAAAGTTAGCCCGGCTTTAGGATTTACATTTACCTGATTGATAAGGTTGAGTTTATATTCAACAGGATTTTCAACTGTCACGATGTTTTTATCTTTTGAATTTAATCGATTTAACACTGCGTAAAGAGTTGTTGTTTTGCCGCTTCCTGTCGGTCCGGTAATCAGAATAATACCTTCGGTTTTGTTTAAAACATCTAGCCACCTTTCCAAATCTTCATCTGCAAAGCCCATATCTTCAAGCGATAGGATTGTATTTGATTTATCCAGAATTCGTAGTACCGCCTTTTCTCCTTCAACAGTCGGGAGAATAGAAGCCCGGATGTCAATTTCCTTTTTCCCATATTTCAAACTGAATCTGCCGTCTTGTGGAATACGTCGTTCGGAAACATCCATATCTGCCAGTATTTTTATTCTTGAAATAATATTTGCTTGTAAACTTTTGGGCGGACAAAAAAATTCGTTCAAAATACCATCTATCCTGTTTCGAACGCGGAATTCTTTTTCATCCGGTTCAAAATGGATATCGCTTGCCTGATCTTTAATAGATTGCAATATAATCAGATTTACAAGGTTAATGACTGAAGATTCATCAGAATCCTCGCTAATTGATATCTCGGAAATATCTTTTTCTTCAATCTCTTCATCGGAAATTTCCTGCCCGGACCTCTCTTTATGAATCCCTGCGACTACTTGATCCATAGAATCTCTTAAGCTGTAGCATTTGTCAATTGCTTGATCTATTTCATTCTCCGAAGCTAAGGAAACAAGAAGTTTGCATTTAGTATGATACTGAATGACATCGATTGCATGTACATCTAACGGATTCGACATTGCTACTGTAAGTTCTTTGTTAACTTTTGCAATCGGAACAATCCGGTATTTTCTTGCCATGGAAAGAGGTATGGCATCGATAATGGATTGATCCACCAGGCTGGCGTCCAGATGTGCCCGCGGAATTCCCAGAATTTTGCTTTGAGCTCTTAGTAGATCTTCTTCATTAATTTGAATATTTTTAATGAGTACATCCTGAAGTTTTTCGCCGGTTTGCCGATGTATATTTATTGCATCTTCCCATTGTTCGGTTGTAATAATATTTTCTTTGATGAGATATCGGCTCATTTTTTCAGTGAATAATTTCATCAGTGCACTCTTTCGCGTTTGATTTCAGTTCGACATTCATATTATCGTTGTATTTGAATAATTATTGAATAAGTGATGAGAAATAATTGATAATTCAATTAAAAACATGAAACGAGTTGATAAATAAAATGAAAAATTTGAAACGACATATTATAAATCAGCGGCGAGCGCTGCAAGCAACAGCGGAAGTGAAT
>WJJN01000423.1 GCA_014729735.1 Candidatus Zhuqueibacterota bacterium | reverse complement strand
CTGGTAGTGTAAATAAAGAAGGTGACACTATGAATTACATAAAAATATATTTTATTGGGATTTCCCTAATCGCATTCTTATTTTTCTCGAATTGTACCAGCAACTTGAATCCTGTAAGCCAGGAATCCAGCACATTAACTGAACCGGACAGAGATACGATTGTTTTCTCTGCCAACGACCACCAAAGAACTGGCTGGCATATATCAATTCATTACGATAAAAATGTGACGCACAGAATCTCCGAAGGTCCAACGGACACAGCGCCTGCATGGTTGCCGGACAAACGGTGGATTTACTTCGTTCGTTCGGATTCACAGCAGGTTTCCCGAATTTGGAAAATGCGTTACAACGGAGAAAATAAGCAACCAATAAGTCCCGAAATCAGAGATTGCAGGAGTATGGACATTTCCCCAATTGAAGAGAGAATTGCTTTTAGCGCAGAAGTCGACGGCGAAAGCCACATTTTCATCTGCGATTATGACGGAAGTAATTTGCGGCAGCTTACAACCGGCAATCTGATTTCTGCCACCGGAGCCGTGAATTACTTTCATCCTACCTGGCACTGGGATGAACAATCCATTCTTATCGAATATCGCCTGATCGATGATAACAAAAGCGGCGTTGCGAATATTGATCCGAACGGCACACTAATTCGGACATACCCGGAAATCGAAGACTTAAAACCATCCCATCCGAAATGGTCGCCAACCAGTGATGAATTTGTATTTGTCAGCAATTCCGATTCATTGAGCTATATCTATCGAATTAACGGAAATGGCACAGATCTGGTCAAATTAACAGACGAGCACTCCTCCTCCGAACCCGACTGGTCGTTCAATGGCAATAGAATCATTTATGTATTGCATCAGGGAGATGCTTTAAATTATGTAATGTCAATGAATCGGGATAGCAGTGATAAAAAATTCTTAATTGTAAGCAGTGCACAGATTTCAAACCCTGACTGGTGATTTAAATATTTTAAACAAAATTCGGAGTTTTAAATGCAAAAATCAATCGTTTTGATATTTTTCGTTTTCCAATTTTCGTTCAGTTTATTTGCGCAACATTCACCAGAAGATATTCATTTTCGTAGAGTTTGGAGCAAAAATATGAGCATCGGCATTCAGACAGGCTCTGGTCTTGTAATGCTTGATCGCAACCTGGACGGATTTGGAATCGGGAGTATTTTTCTGAATATTCCGATGACTGAAACTTTATCGATTAAACCTCAACTTTCGTTCATTCATAAAAAAAGCTACTGGAATAATTACTATTTCGAATATATGGGGATACAATATCATGCGCAGGATGCTCGACTCTGGCGAAACTACTCGTTCAATATCTCTTTAAATTCTAAAATTTCTGAGAATAGTTATTTCGGAATTGGTGTAAGCGCCGAGCATATTCGGATACATTCTATCGACCATGAAAAAGATTCGTTTGCATTAGAGTATCCGGATTATGTTGATATTACAGGAACAGAAGTTCGTGAATCATTCGTAAAACCGGCTGCTTTTATTACCGGTACCGGATTTATAAAATTAAATGAAAATTGGGCATTTATTGTGGAATCCCAAATTAAATTCATATTCATTGGGGGCAAATATGGAGATTTTGGTGACAAGAAAGTTTTTTGTACTGCTTTGATTGGATTCGGCTATGGTATCCGATAAACCGATTAAATGAACATGAAGGATTTGAAAAATTGGTAATACGTTAAAAAACCATGGAGGTTAAAATGAGTATTCAAAAATTATTACTTGCAAGTCTAATTTTTTTAGTAGTATCCGCGAATGTGTTCGCTCAGGATGTAATGGAATCACGTTCGATTAGACGCGGAGACTTACATCTGTCATTGGCAGGATTCACCGGGTTTATAAGACATTTCGATACCCGGTATGAAAATATTTTTGAAAAATCATATTTTCTGAATTACGGCGGCGGTGTATTAGTGAAAATAACGCCACGGCTTGGCTTTCAACTAAATATGAGTTATTCAAAAGAAGATAATTCCTGGCAAGAGACATCTGACGGAGTTGACAATACGTCCATCTTTAGTGATAACAACGCGGATTTTGAATGCCGGACGTTCGCGCTAACCGCTAACTTTTACCCCTTTGAAAAACATAGTCATCTGAAAATGAAACCCTATTTTAAAATCGGAGCATCTTTGAATGATTATTCCGTTTTCTCTGATTTTACACAGATTCAAAAAGATCAATACGGGGGCACAATCGATTCTTCATATTCTATTCTCATTCGCCAATCATCAGATGACAATCGATATCGAACCGGGCTGGTGGTCGCTTCCGGTGTTCTGTTCAATCCATCAAAATTATTCAATCTCTTTTTAGAAATGGAATATAATGCCATTGATGGCGACAGATATAATGGCGGCGTATTTTTGTATGGAGGGATAATCATTAATGTTTTCTAAAAATCAAATATTTATTCTATTGCTTCTGCTATTTTTATTAAACAAAAGCTCAGCTCAAAATTTATATATCGGTATCCAGTCAGGTATTGAAAACACATTTCGTGATGAATATATTGGGAGCCATCCTAATTATTCGCTCTTCGTTGATTCACCGATAGGTGAAAATTGGAGTTTGAAATTTGGCTCAGAATTTTTTCAGAATAAATATTACGGCTCACCATGGAGCTATCAATACCGGGGCACAACCTATACTGTCCGGGATGGCAAACTCTGGCAAAGTTATTCCATCAATATGACGCTCAGGAGATCTCTTTTCAAGAAAATTTATATGGGAGCAGGAGTTAGCGGCAATTTAATTAAATTTAAAGAGGTGGAACATAATCCGTACTGGCCGATTCTCTTTTTGGGGGACGATCAGGTAAAACCCAATGAGATTAAAAATGAACAGCAAAATTATCTCAAACCCGGCTTAATGTACGTATTCGGCTGGGAGCGGAATATTTTGAACCGATTGGTTTTTATTGCTGAAATGCGCTACTCGCTTATCTTTGGCGGAGATGATTTTGGTTATGGTTCTTTGAATACGTTGGAATCGATATCGATTTGGGGCGGATTTAAATTTGGGCTTTAGTACTGAACATTATGCTTCCGAAAACCGCTGAAGCGGTTAAAGATCTCATTTATTGAATTATCGGGATTGTACCAAAAGTCATTTTTTAGTGTCATTCCTGCGAATGCAGGAATCCCCTAAATTTCTAATAATCAAGAGATTCCGGGACAAGCCCGGAATGACATCAAATGAGAAAATCGGACTTTTGATACAGCCTCCTCGTTCAATTTTACCCGGATTATTTAATCTGTTTGAAAAGTATTGAAAATATTATTAATAATGCGAAATATCTTAATTCTCGTAATACTACTATTAAATAGCGCGCTATATCCCCAACCTCTTACTTTGTATCAGGCAATTCAACAAGCATTAGCACACAATGAAACGGTTATGTATCGCGCACGTCAAAATTACCAGGCGGCACACGCGCAACTGGAGCTATCAGAGTCTGCTTATCGGACGCAGGTTAATTTATCGTTAAATTCGTATCGTAGCTATTCTCGTGTATTCAGCGGCAATCAGTATTTTTCCACACACTCGCAAGCGACAACTCCCAATTTGGCGCTGGACTATACACTGCTTACTCCCTTTGGCAGCAGAACGAGCATCGGCGTTGGCTATCAAACCCAAATGGATGGAATGAGTCATTCATTTTACAGTTCGCCGCAATTGAGTTTAACCTATCAACAGCCGCTCAGTCGGGCAGGTATACAATCAGGACATGCGGATATGTTTCGGGCGCGAAGCAATTTTGTCAACGCAGAGCAATCATTCCAATTGCAAAAAGAGGGGCTTATTTTGTCGGTTATCAATTCTTATTTTCAGCTTTGGCAGTCTTACAGGAGTTTGGAGCAAAGCAAGCTGGATGTGGAGTCTACCCGACGGGTGCTGGAGATCGCAGAATTGCGTCTTAAAGCCGGGCAATTATCTGAATTCGAGGTCATGAATACGCGGGTGCAGTATCGCGTTGCCGAGGATAATGTGAAAGTCGCGCTGAATAGTTTACAGACGCAGAAGAGATCGTTCTTGCGCCTGTTAGGACTTGATTTGGATACAAACGTTCAATTGATTGAAGAGATAAAAATGGATACGATTGATTTTGATATGGAATATGCCATTCAAACTGCTAACCGAAATCGCCTGGAAATCAAGCAAAATGAAATTAGTCTGCAATTGACAGAGCTCAGCCTGCAGCAAACCGCTGCGGGAAACAAGCCCACTCTCTATCTCAATGGGAATTATTCGCTCAGCTCGGAATATGATGTGCCATTGGGAACTGCTTTCAGTGAATTCCCGGGTCGGAATTGGAGTGTTAACGCATCGCTTTCTTTTCCGATCTTGGATGGCGGCGCGCAAAAGAACCAGATTCGGATTGCCAAAAGTTCTTATGATATGCAACAAAAAAGTCTGGAGCTGCTCCGGGAAGACATCGCCATTGAAATCGAAGAATATTTTCGATCATTACAATTGAACCAGAATCGAATTGAATCACTCACCATGAATTTGAAAATAGCAGAGGAAGCGCTCAAAATCGCTGAATTGAGATTTAGTCAGGGGCAGATTTCGTCAACGGAAATTGAAAATATTCGCCAGAGGTACACCAATGCCCAGCAATCCCTGAACAGTGCAAAAATATCATATATTACGCAGAGCGCACAATTAGCAAAGGCAATGGGAATGTTAGCAGAATGGGTGGAAAAACAGTATTAATCAAATTTTAAAAGGAATAATTATTGAAAACCGTCTTTACGATTCTCATAGTTATCTTTTTTGCAGCGATGGCTTATTATTTTTATTTTGGAGACAATGCCCGAAATGTTGAACCAATTTCTGTAGAATATGTGGAAGCGAAAAAAGGACCTTTTGTCTCCAGTATATCGACCACCGGAACCATTATTTCCCGAAAAGTGGAGACAGTTAAATCCACTTCTTTCGGTATCATTCTCGATAGCGGATTTCAAAACAGAGACTATGTGACAAAAGGATCTGTAATCGCCCGAATCAGGTTGAATGATCGAGATTTTCAGAATAAACAGCAGCAATTGAAGTTGGCGCAAATTGATATGAAAATTCTTCGGGAGCAGCGACAGCAATCCGAGGAATTGTTTCAGGCAAAAGCTATTTCCGAACGCGAACTGAAAGAATTGAAAATAAGAGAATACAAACAACAGGTTCATGTGAATGACATCAAAGAGGAAATGGCAGATAAAGAAATTGAAGCTTCATTTGACGGTATGGTCGTCAATAAAAAATTCAATCATCTTGACCGTGTATACAATGGCACCGAGTTGTTCACATTAATCGATTCAGAAGATATAAGCGTAGAGCTTCCTATTTTTCAAAAAGATATTACAAAAGTACATGTCGGGCAACAGGTTATTTTCACCAGTAATATTTTTAAAGATGTTCGAACCGGTGAGATTTCTGAAATTTCCACGATCACAACGCAATCGGGGAATCAGAATTATCGACAAAACCGTGCAACCACCTTCAATGTGTATTCCAGCATTCATACATTAGCAGATGATCAAATATTATTTGGTTCAAACATCGATGCCGAGATTGTATTGGGAAAAAAAGATAGTGTCATTAGCATTCCGCTGGAAGCCATCCTGTACCGTAATGATGAAAAGATCGTTTTTACGATTGCAGATGGAAAAGCAACACAAAAGGAGGTGCAAACAGGTGATTATAACGAGAACGTTATTGAAATAATTTCCGGTTTAACCGACGGTGACAGAGTCATCACAAAAGGTAATCTTGATGTGGAAGATGGTTTAGCGGTTATTACGAAAGATCGGATTGACAAACAGGATAAAAGTTACGCAAGGATTGTCCCGTCAGAAAAATGATCTGGCGTGCAGTTCATAAAGGAACTGCACGCCGGATGCGGGTACAGTTCTCAATCACTGGAGAAAAATTGTTTATTGCGACATTAAAAATCGGTATAATTAGTCTTCGCTCCAATCCGCTTCGTTCTTTTTTAGCAATATTAGGCGTTGTGATTGGTGTTGCAGCGGTCATTTCAGTTGTGGCATTCGGAGAAGGGCATCGCCAGCGAATTCAAAATGAAATTGCGAAATGGGGTTCTGATGTGTTTTGGATTCAGCCCGTCAGACCAATTTTTGATAGCTCGGAAACTGATCATCCACAGCGACATTTTCAGATGCAATTTTTAAATTATAGCGATTTAATATCTTTGAGACATTATGCAACAAAAATAAATCGAATGGCGGCATTCAATAATTTCAGCAGCACGGTGTTTCTTGATAATCATCGACTGGATCTGAATGTCGTCACGACAGAACCCTCTTACGAAGAGATCGGGAAATTAAATTTAATTAGCGGCAGATTCCTGACAGATTTCGATATTCATCTGGCGAGGCGTGTTTGTGTGGTTGAATATACAAATCCACTCAAAAAAATATTTGCAGTTCACAATCCATCTGAAAGTTATATATCGATTAATAATTTAAAGTTCAAGATCATCGGTTTAGTCGAAAAAAAATCCGAGACTTTTTGGTCTGGATTTGGTGGTAATATTTATATACCGATAAGCACGCTAGCGTATCTTAATTCAGAAGTAAATTTAGAGAGAATTTACTGCCAGACAGAACCGGAGCATGTGAAGGAAGCAATGGCTGAAACTGAACAAATTCTGAAAAGTAAATATCGAGGCGAAAAGTTATTTGAAGCCTACAATGCTAAAAAAATGTTTAAATCCGCAGAGAAACTCACGAGGACAGCAAGTCTGGTTACTGCCGGAATTGCAATGATTTCACTCCTGGTTGGCAGTATTGGAATTATGAATATTATGTTAGTCACTGTTACCGAACGCACCCGGGAAATTGGGGCCCGAAAAGCAGTGGGAGCTAAGAAAAGGGATATCCGAAATCAATTTTTAGGTGAATCAATTTTGCTGACTTTAATAGGTGGAGCCATTGGCACGACTGCCGGAATTTTGCTTGCTAAAATAATCGGCACCGGACTTCAAATTCCAGTCGTTATTTCTGTGATTTCTATTATCATCGGGATTGTATTTTCTGTTGGAATCGGAATCATTTCCGGATTTTATCCTGCCTATAAAGCTTCTAAGTTGCATCCGATAGAGGCGTTACGGTATGAATAATATCTAATACGCTTTCATCTTCCCAATTACCTCCTTGCATTATAAACTGAATTATATTATATTTTTTTAACCTTTTTTAAAAAAATCTTTTTTGAAAAGAAGATAATCTTTTGTATATTAAAACGATAATTACATCAAACCATTGAGTCTTTAGCACGGGTTTAAGAATATATGACAAACAGTTATGACGATTCCATCAGAAAGGTATTATTTACGCTCTTCGGGCTGACTGCGGTTACGACCGTCATATATCCGTTCGTTTGGCTGCAATTTTTTTCAAGGATTTTTGGCAATACTATCATATCCGATTTCACTATACTTAGTGCCTTTATCGCTGGTATTGCAGCAGGGGCATATCTTGGCGGTATTTTTGTGGATTTCCGCCGGCATGAGTTCAAGACATTAATGTACCTCGAACTGGCGACTGCAATAAGCGCAATCTTGTTATTGCTTCTGTTTCAGTTCGTGTCGTTCATCTACAGACCAATATTTCACAATTTGAACCAATATACTTCAATGCTGAAAGTAATCAATTTCATGATTGCTTTTTTCTTCTTCCTGCCATTATCGGGCGTTATCGGTGCAAAATTTTCCGTGCTCGGACGATATTTGATTCGCTCGGAAAACGTAATTGCCCAGGAAATGGGTATTATGTTTAGCAGCTACATCGCAGGGATGATAGCTGGAAGCTTCCTGTTATTTCCGCTTAAGTTCTTGCTCGGATTACATCTACTGATCATGTCGGGCGTCTTGATCAATTTAATGATAGCTGCTGTAATTAGATTTCTATCACATAAAATTTCTCAACCTGAAAATATCGTTGCTGAATTTTATGATCAAAATTTGAAATACTTTTCCAATTCAGGGAAATTCATGTCGTCTTCCTTGATCAATTTCATCAATATCAGTAACGGTATTATATCACTTGTTGTAATTTCATTCATTCTTGCCCTGTATATAACAATTTTCAGGATCCACCAACTCTCGGTTTTTAATAACGGTTTGGTAATTATAGGAATACTTATTACTGTAGGCGCCGGAATCCTTATTTCAATACGTTATATTCGCGAGGACAGAAACCTGCTTTTCAAATCCATTTTTTTTAAAGGTATTATCGGAGCGCTGATTTTAGTAGCAGTCATTTATTTTCCCAAAATCATTGCTTTTAAGTACTTTATAAATTATTCGGAAAAGTTTGATCACGGAATTTTGAACTTCAGCGATATTCTGCTAATAATTGCAGGTCCGATATTTTTATTTGGAATACTGCTTCCGATAATGTCTAAAATTTATTTGACAAAATTCAAACAAATTGGAAAACGTGTAGGTAGCTTTTATACTTCTTTTTTCATCGGCATAATCGCGGGATACGCGCTTGCAGT
>WJJN01000422.1 GCA_014729735.1 Candidatus Zhuqueibacterota bacterium | reverse complement strand
TTCAGAGTTGACCGAAATAATCGAAATAGGCATCGGAAGAGGATTGGGGAAATTCGGGCGTCTAAAGCTTTGGACTGAATCCCAAAATCCGGATGCTACTGGTACCAATGGGATTAGCGCCCCTCTTACTCTATATACTGGTCCAGACCGTGGTCCGCATGGAGAGCGTTATGAAGCCTCACCAGGCGTTTTTGTGATTAATCCTGATCGCATTAATGAAGGGGAAAATTTTAAACTTCGCTGGTCAGCGTCGCCATGGGTCGACCGTGTGAAATTATCCGGTCCTGGTTTGAACTATTCCATTGATCATCCTAATGCCGGAGAGCTTGAGTTACGCGCCGCATGCGTGGATGGTTCACACACTGAGAGGGTCGACACTTATACAATGGCGGCAGTGTACGACGGATGTCCCGAACTAAGCCGCGAGAAATCGATAATGAAGACTATTAGAAAAGGGGGAATCCAGGGAGCAGCCGTTGAGATATTTGTAGCTGCAAATGCAGGAAACGCAGCAGCCGCCATATTGGAGGGGCAACCAATGGAAATTAGTTGGCGAGTTCGTGGAGCAAACAATGTGCGCATAGCAGGTGACGGTGTAGACTCTAAAGTAGTTCGCGTGCCCCAAGGAAACATTATTGTCACTCCCAGCCTTGTTTCAGACGATTTTCTGCAGTATGGAGAACCGCGGGGATATACACTCACGGCAGACGCAATGGGTGGATGTGGTGGTAAAATTTCTAAAGGGCTCACCGTAATTGTGGAGGCGGTTGGAGCTAAACCGTATTGGTTTAAGGAAACCTGTCCTGGCGATTTTGGACTTTCTTGTGAAGATCGCAGTCAATGGGGAAGAAACGAACAACACGCTAAAAACATTGCCAGAGCCAGTGGTCGGATACCCCAGAATTGTACGTGGACACCAGGCAGATGTCAATAGAGCTAAATCAATGCAGACCGTTATTCTATTGCCGTTACTGCTGATTCGATAGCTGAATGTCCTACCCATGACGGAAGCGAACTTACTCGGCAAACTGCTGGTTGAGAATTTGTACCAAAAGGTTGGTACACACCAGGTGGTTTGAGACGGTAGAGATGACCGCAGTAATATCATTCCAAGTGGTGTCTATTTTTACCAACTACGAGTAGGTGCAATAGCGGGAACACGAAAGATGCTTTTTATCAGATAATGCGAGGGATATTCTCTACCGATGCAATGAAGGGGGAATGAAATAGCAGCATAGAAGCAATCGTACTATAGGTCAGATTTTCGAACTTTTCAATAGAATTCCGTATTTATTCATTGTTTCTAAATTTCGAGATTAATATAATATCAGGTAAGCTGTAAATTAATGTTTGTGGATTTAAATATGAATAGTACAAAACGAAATCGTAAAAATATAAAAGAAATATACCATTGCTTCTGGATAAATACGCCGATTCAAAAGGTTTATTGGGCACTGATCGATAAATCGGGATTGTCTGGTTGGTGGACAAAAAGTTCAGATGCAAACAATAAAGTAAGCAGTATCTCAACATTTCGATTTAGGTCAGGTACATTTATAACAAGATGAAGATTGTGAGACTCGATCCAAACCGAATCGATTGGGCGTGTGTGGATGGACATGACGAATGGATAGATACGCAGATAACTTTTGAATTGCGAAAAGATGGTGACAAGACAAAAGTCTGTTTTTCGCATTACGGTTGGAAAACACAGTAAGAATATACAGGGGAGTGCAGTTTCCATTGGGCAAATCACTTTGTTAGTCTAAAAAATTTTGTGAAACCGAATATGGTATGCCGGATGATGGACCTTTAACGACTGTTTGAAATTTATATCAATATTCCTGCCCAAATTAAAATAATTGCAAACTTAAAAACCTACCAATGCATCATTTCAGAACATTTGTTTCAATTATAAACACCGATAATCCCAGAAGTCATAAATAAACTATTACCTTATTAATCTTCCCATAAAAATATTTGATTTAGCATAGAAAGTTTTTGTAATATATTTTGTGCATTGCTGGTATATATATTGCCTAATGTTGTATAATTATACATGTCAGCATTTAAAATTAAACCGGCGATTGGTTATTGCAGCATACATGAATTCACAACATGGAGGTATTGTAGATGGCAAAATTAAACGATCTGTTGAAAGAAATGGCGGAAGATATACCTGGGATTTTTTCGGTCTCGGTAATCGGAATGGATGGTCTTGGTATTGCCCACCATTCCACTTCGAGCGATTTTGATATTGAAGCGACAAATGCTCAATTTGCACTGGTCATGAAGCTGGTCCAGAAAAGCACGGATCAAATAAATGATGTCATGGAAGACGGCGTGCTGACTGCGGAGGACATGTATATTATGATGCGCTTTATCGGCGACAGCTCCTTTTTCCTCGGCATTACGGCAGATGCAAATAGCGCCACTCTCGGCAATGTGCGACTTGTCACTCGTCAATATTCGGATGCGATCTGGCAGGCGATTCCCAAACGAAAATAACGAAAGGAGAGACGATAAAATGACCAAACTCGACACCATTCTCAAAGAAATCGAACAGCAAATTCCAGGATTCCTCTCGATATCTGTGGTCGGATTAGATGGACTATCGATTGCAGTCAATTGTGCCAGTGACTTTGATTACGAAACAGCAAACGCCCAGTTTGCACTGGTCATGAAATTACTAAGCAAAACCGCCAACCAATTGGGCAAAAAATCCATCGATGACTTTTTGGTAACCACCGAACATGCTTATCTGCTAACGAGGTTAGTTGGCGATGGTTCATTCTGGTTCGGGATTGCGATTGACAGAAACGCCGGCACTCTGGGAAATATGCGCCTTGTTGCAAAGCAATTTGCTGATGAAGTCTGGGCTGCTATTCCGAAAAGAAGAAAATAGTTTCCGATTGTCACGAAATAATATTTTCGCTTTTCGAAAGCTGAAACTCGTTCCAATGCGTTCGCGTTGGAACGGCTTCAGCAATCTTTTTGAATACACACTTCTTTTTATGCGATGAAGAGTACCGTTCAAATCATCGCTTTTTCCACATATTCCGCAATATCCATGGCTTCCAATTTATCTGATACTTCCTTTTCCTTAATACCGTCCGAGAACATGGTCAGGCAATAGGGGCACGCCGAAATAACTGTTTTCGCGCCGGAGGTCATGATCTGATCCGCGCGCTTATGATTAATGCGTGTTCCGATATTTTCCTCCATCCACATACGTCCACCGCCGGCGCCGCAGCACAGGCTTTCATCACGGTTCTTTTCAGGAATTTCGCTCACGCCCTGCGGATTGATCGCACGGATAATTTCCCGCGGCTGATCGTAAATATCATTATATCGACCGAGATAACAGGAATCATGGAATGTAACTGCACTATTACCGGATTTAAGCTTTATCTTTTCGTCTTCTATTAATTTATGGATGAATTCGGTGTAATGATACACTTCCAATTCGGCGCCGAATTGCTGGTATTCATTTTTAAATGTATTGAAGCAATGCGGGCACAGGGTAACGATTTTCTTAATCCCCAATTCCCTGAATTGCTCGACATTCATCTCCATCAATGTCTGCGCCAGATATTCATTACCAAGCCGGCGGGCTGTTTCGCCGCAGCACTTTTCCTCTTCACCTAAAATGCCATATTTGACACCTGCGGCTTCCATGATATTCGCAAACGAACGCGATACTCTTTTGACTCGATCATCAAAAGAACCGGCGCAGCCCACGTACCACAGCACGTCGATTTCTGCTTCCGCGGCATTGGGAATATCGAGACCTTCTGCCCATTCCGCGCGTTTGGAAAAGCCGATACCCCAGGGATTGAAATTATTTTCCATCCCGCGGAACGTCTGGTTTAATTCGGATGGGAACGCACTTTCCATCAGCACCCGCTCGCGGCGCATATCCACGATTTTATCAATATGCTCGATCAGCACGGGACATGATTCCACACAGGCACGGCAGGTGGTGCATGCCCAGATTTCGTCCGGATGTACTGCGGTTCCAACGATCGGCTCCGGTATTTCTTCTCCGGTGCCATTCTTTTTCTTCAGCAATTCAGGACCCTTTTGATCCATATTTTCCTGCAAATCCAGAATAATTTTCTTTGGCGACAGTGGCTTGTCCGTCACCCAGGCAGGACAGCGATCCTGGCACCTGCCGCAGCGGGTGCAGACATCGAGATCGAGCAGGTCTTTCCATGTGAAATCGCTGATTTGCGTGGCGCCGAAAGATTCGACGGTTTCGATATCAATGGATTTTAGCTCGCCTTTGGGACGTGATTTCCGAAAGAAGATATTTATTGGAGAAGACAGCATGTGGAACAGCTTTGAGAACGGAATGTACGCAATAAATCCGAACGCCAACACGAGATGCGACCACCAGAAAATGCGATGCCACAATTCCGTAGTTGCAACATTCCCGCTGAAAAAACCACTGAGCCAGTAACCCACAGGCGACCACTGAGCCCATTCCACAGGTTTTGCCGCAAGCCGCGTCCCTTCCACGAAGTAACCTCCGATGATGACAACTGCCAGCAGGATCAGAAAAATTGCGTCATCTGCCAGATTATTCAGGCGCTCGGGTTTCTGGATATAGCGACGTAACAGCGCCACTACAATGCCGATCAATGCAATGACACCGGCAATATCGAGGATCAATGAAAAGACGAGGTAGAAATCGCCTTTTAAGAATGATTCCTGTCCGAAGATCAGTCTCCACACATCGTAATCAAAACTGACGATTGTTGTACCGATCAGCAGAAGCACGAATCCGGC
>WJJN01000421.1 GCA_014729735.1 Candidatus Zhuqueibacterota bacterium | reverse complement strand
TGAATTGGTAGCGAGCATACTTGAAAGTGAAGGTTACAAGCAGGCAGAACAGATCGATGATTCTGATTTGATTTTGATAAATACATGCAGCGTCCGGGATCACGCCGAGGCGCGGGTGAAAAATAAGCTGGATTCTTACAATGCGCTGAAAAAACATAATGGCGATGTGGTTATTGGCGTATTGGGATGCATGGCACAACGACTGGGATTCCATTTGATCGATGAAAAGGGAATCGTCGATTTTGTGGTGGGACCGGACGGCTATCGGAAATTGCCGGAGATTTTGAGCAACATCCGAAATCACAAAGAATTCGATCAGACACCAGATATCAATAATTACGAGACGTACTCTGATATTTATCCATCCCGTGTAGCTGGAATCAGTGCGTGGGTAGCAGTGATGCGCGGGTGCAATAATTTTTGCGCCTATTGCATTGTTCCTTATGTTCGCGGTAGAGAACGTAGCCGATCTATGGAAAATGTGTTGGCAGAAGTGCGGCAGCTCATCGCCGACGGCTATTCCGAGGTCACACTGCTCGGACAGAATGTGAATTCTTACCATGATGGGAATAATGATTTCGCCGATCTCCTGAGGCAGGTGAGCCGGATCGAGGGCATCCAGCGGGTGAGATTTGCGACGTCGCACCCAAAGGATTTATCGCCGAAATTATTGCAGACAATTGGCGAGAATGAGCGTATTTGCAATCACATTCATCTGGCGGTTCAATCCGGTTCAAATAAAATTTTGGAGAAAATGAACCGTAAGTACACGCGAGAGCATTTTTTGTCGCTCATAAAAATGAGCCGCGAATTCATCGAGGATCCCGGGATTTACACGGATGTAATCGTAGGTTTCCCGGGGGAGACAGAACAGGATTTCAATGACACGATGAATTTGATAGAGCAAGTGAAATTCGATGGCGCATTTACATTCAAATATTCTCCAAGAAGCGGCACCGCGGCTGCCCGGCTCGAGGAAACGGTTTCCGAGGAGGAAAAACAGGATCGCCTGACCCGTCTGATCCGCATGCAACAGGAGATCACTTTAAATAATAACCGGCAATTGATTGGATCAATACAACAAATTTTGATTGAAGGACCGGACAAAAAAGAACAGCCAAATCACTTCATGGGACGAACCGGTACCAATAAAATCGTAGTATTTCGCAGCGAAGAAAATACTCTGGCAGGGAGCATGTCGGATGTGAAAATTACAAATGCCGAAGGGCAAACGCTTTTTGGTGAATTAAAACATACAAAATAGAACTGGAGGAAAATATGTGGATTCTTAAATGGATTTTTTGGGTATTTATGTTACTGTTCATTATTTACTTTGGTGCAGAGAACTCCACTCAAATGGTTTACGTAAAATTCGTAAAATGGCGCTCTCCTGTAATACCGCTCTGGATCGTGATGTATCTATCCTTTGGGGCGGGTATGCTGGTATGGCTATTTGGTTCCATTTTTAAAGTGCTGCAGTTGAAAAACGAAATGAGAAAATTGAATAAAGACAATACTGTTCTGAAAAAAGAGTTAGATAATCTGAGAAATATTTCCATTGAAGATGAAGAGGAAGATATTGGAGAACTCGAAGAGGATAAATCGTGACAGAATCTTTTAACACAGGATCATTTTTCATGTCGAATATTTATATCATAATTTTCATCCTTGTTGCCTTAATCGCGATTTTTGCGGTGGTATTCATTTTGCGCAATCCCAAAAAGAAAAGGGATTCTTCCATCGATTACACAGCCGCGTTAAATTATCTGCTTAGCGGAGAACGTCGAAAGGCATTCGAAAAATTAAAAGAAACCGTTCGTAAAAATACCACAAATATCGATGCCTACATAAAGCTCGCCGATATTTTAAGAGATGAAGGACATGTGCAGCGTGCGATAAAAGTCCATCGCAGCCTGACTGTCAGGAATAATTTGACGCAACTGGAACGGATTCAGATCGCTAAAAGCCTGGTGAAAGATTATAAAGCTGCCGAGCGTTATGATAAAGCAATTGAAACCTGTCAGAGTTTAATGGATTTGACGAACGGTGAAACCTGGGTGCAGGAGTTGCTGATTCGGATGTATGAAGAAAAAGGGGATTGGGAAAAGGCATTCGAGGCGCAGAAAAAGTTTGCGCGTAAGCAAGGCGTAAACAAGGATTGGTTGCTCGCGCTGTATAAAGTCGAAGAAGGGCTGCGGCTCATTGAAAAAGAAAAAGAGCACGACGGACGCGTAAAGTTTCGCGAGGCGATCAAGATCGATAAGAAATGTGCACCGGCATATCTGTATTTGAGCGATTCTTATATAAGGAAAAATCGACTTTCCGATGCCTTCAAAGAGTTGAAGCGGTTCCTCAAAAAAGCACCGCAGCTTTCGTATCTTGCATTCGGCAGGATCAAAGAAGTGTTATATGAAACCGGAGATTTCGGCGATATCGAAAATATCTACAACGACTTGTTTCAGCATAATCCGGATATCCATTCGATTCGGTTCGCGCTTGCGGATCTCTATGAGCGAAAGGGAGAAATCGAACACGCAATCGAGCTGTGTCGTGAAGAGTTGGAAAAACACCCGGATTCGGAACTGGCAAAACAGTATCTGGTAAAATATTATGCGCGGACCGGCAATTCGGAGAAGGCTGTGGAATTATCGCTGGAGCTGGTAGAAAAATCGTTGAACGAAGAGATGCAATTCACCTGTGAAAACTGCGGCTTTACGGATAATCGCCCTTACTGGCATTGCCCGCAGTGTCATGCATGGAATAGCTATTTAAATTAAAATGAAGCACAGCAAACGGTTTATAATATCGGCTGGAGTACTATTATCCATTTGTGTGCCAGCCATTTCCCAGGATTTCGAAGCCCAGATTTTAAAAATGATCGAGCGAAATCAAATCGCTGAATTAAAGAAGAATCTGGCGATGCTGAAGCGAAAGTACCCGGATAGCCCGACGCCGTTCTATGTAGAAGCCTTTATCGAAAAAGACGGCGAGCGAGCAGTAGGTCTTTATAAAGCATTTCTGGCGCGATTTTCTGACAACCAGCATGTGCCAAATGTCAAATACAAAATTGCGCAGTATTATTTTGCCAGAGGCTCGTATCACACGGCGCTTCGCTATCTGGGTGATATTTGGGAGAAACATCCGGATTATCCGATTGCCGATGATGCCGGCTATCTCGGGATACGATGTTTGATCGCCCTCGAACAAATCGATCAGGCAGAACGGTTGATAAAGCGGTTTTTACATAAATACTCGGAATCCTCGCTAACAAAACTTGTGAAAGTCGAGCAGAAATTGATCGAAGATTCCGATTATTTTCAGCGCAAAGTATCGAATCAAGCGGATAGATCGAAAAAACCCGGTCCATCGAAATATGCAATTCAAGTGGGAGCATTCAGGGATAGAGATAATGCGTACAAGCATAAGGAAAATGTATCGAAATGGGGTTATTCTGTAGAGGTCGCTTCACGGATTATTAATAATCATCTATACCATCTTGTATGGATTGGGGGATTCGATACAGAACAACAGGCGCTGGAATTTGGTGAAATATTTAAAAAACGTTACGGGTTGCCGTTTCGCATTGTGCAAAAATAAAATTGTGAATCAACTATGAAAAATAATTACAAAAGATTGTTTCAAAAAGCGATTAAAAATCCCGGTGATGCGCTTAATTTCATCGTTAATCTGCCGAAATTGATCAAACTGCATTTTCGACTGTTCAAGGATGCTCGCACGCCACTAAATGCCAAAATCGTGCTTGTATTGAGCCTCATTTACATTGTTTCTCCCATCGACCTTGTTCCGGATTTACTGGTCCCGATAATCGGCTATGCTGATGATATAATCATATTGGTTGCAGCCTCGCGTTATTTTTTAAAAGCATGCCCTCCGCAACTTGTTACTGAACATATCGAACAGATTAAATCGGAAAGCAAGAAGGCATAAACCCAACCATTATAATCCGAAATTAATTTGAAATCCACCGCCAAAATTTGACATATTGAACAGATCGAATTCACATTCCACATTTTCATTCAATTTGAACCGGATGCCGGTGTTTATCTTCTGCGTGTCGAATTCCATCATATAAGAAAGCGAATCGAGCCATTTGATCTCGATACCGCCGAACATACCGACAAGCGTATGTCCGACCGGCAGATTACGGTCCTGTGGTAGAACACCCACATGTTGATCGAATATATCGCCCGCATAGCCCCAATGTAGCACCAACCGGCTGAATGTTTTGCGCACCAGGGTTTTGCTGGCGACGATGTATGACGTATTAAGCAGAATAAAGCTATAGATGTCCCGTGCACCAAGTGCGATAGCCGGTAGAAATCTGCCCTCTTTAAAAGCTAAAAACTGAAGGCTCACCACGCCATCTTTGTATGTATTGCTGCCATCGTAGCTCTTTTCTCCGGGCACGAATACCACGCCTGCGCTGAATTCGAGTCGCGGCAAATACCCGATGGTGATATAAAGCGGAAAGTTATCAAACCGTCCGTTTGTTAGATAAGCGACGCGATTGTCGATGTACCCTGCACCGACAGTTATTTTTTGGGAGTACATCACCCGGGCAACCGGTATATTTATGAGACTGCTCGTGCCCGATCCCCACACTCCGGGAAATGCCTGCGCCACTGGGGATAGTAGTGTTAAAAGAAATAAAAAATTTTTCATTTATAAATGTACTAATTTCTTAACAAATGGATATTATTTAATATATAGGACGGAAACAGTCGTTTCATGAAAGAGTCGATTTCCGTTCCCGTATCCAGAATGTAACCATCATCTAAAGGCAGATAACGATACTTCCAGGGAATCGAGTTTGGTGCGATTATCCGGAATGCGCTCGGCGGTTTATGACGACTCACCGGAAACGGAATATTGACGATCATTCCTGTCAAAATTCCGATGGTATCGCTCCAAATTCCCATGAAACCCAAATCCAGTTCACCAAACGAACGCACCACAGCAATGCGCCAGGTATCGTCCTCAAACAAAAAATGCCCGGCAGCCGCTTCGATGGAAAAGTCAACCCGCGGAAAACGGTATTTCGTGCTGAGCAGATAATGCGCTTCAAAATCGGTGTTCCAGCTCTGAGAGGTAGTCGTATAATCGATTTTTGATGAAAGCGCTAATTGTCCGTTCAAAAAATATCTGACATATTCCATAGAAATGCCTTGGTACCCTAAATCGAAATTACCAATACTCAGAGATACAAAATGATGCACAGCAGGTCGAAAAATATAATTGCAAATGATTTTGCTGAATGTCGGCGAATAACTTGTGGTATCGAATTCGTTATAAAATGGGAAATTCATTTGTGCCTCAAGTTGCAAGCCCGTGGTGATCGGCGTGCGAATTGTCGGTTGAAGGCTGAGTTGCAACTGCGCCGGGTCATTAGGTCGGCTGAACTGCGCTTTAAAACCCGGATGGATTACGAAATCCGATCTGAAAAAAGAATTTTGCCGCGGTGAAGTGCGATAGAAAAAATTATCCATCTTTTTCAGTGTTCCATGATCGATTGTTATTACTTCGGCGAACTCTGCTTCGCTCATTTCGTGATTCAGAAATTGGCGGATGTGCGCTGCGCGTGCGCTAATCGTCATTAACGGAATATTTCGTTGCTTTGGAACAATGTAAAATTTGTCAAAAGCAACAAGAATTTGACTGGAATATTTCAGCACTATTGAAAGAGCTGTCAGTTCATTTCGATAAATGCGATTTTCGTACTCGATGATGATTTCGCGATGCGCATTGATCTGCAGCACGA
>WJJN01000420.1 GCA_014729735.1 Candidatus Zhuqueibacterota bacterium | reverse complement strand
GATTTCCGCCCATTTATCATACCATTCCAACTCGCCGAAAGTCCGGATAAAATTCGCCTGCAAATAATTGATGGTATGTGCGCCGGAAAAAATTTGCCAGAACGTGCCTTTTTTATCCGGGTGCCATGTTAGTGCAGATTCGAGCCCCTGGATATTCGTCGCTGTATCTGGTCGGAAACAATTGATACCGGCAGACCAGAATGCATGTCCACCTGGATCGACGAGCCACCAGCGCCTGCCGTCATTATGGGTTTTAAAGAAACCGGTCGCTTTAAAGCGCCGTGCATTCCAACCGCCCCAGCGGGACCAGTACGCCGGCGCTTCATGTGAGTGCCGGTTTTCATACTGTAGATTAATACGTTTGATCACATAATCCACGCTGCGGCTTTTCCCGTGCCATTCATGGATCGTGGACTGTCCTAATTCATCCAGCAGCCGCCCCCGGGGCAGCACCGGTTTTGAAATGGTCTGTACGTTTTCCGATGCCAGGGTGAATGGCGCCATACACCAGCGCGTCGGCTGCGGGGCTTTGCGCAGCACCTTGAAAAACATTCGGTCGACGCGGGACAGATCGATACGCTCCCCTTCGCAAATTGGTTTGAGCCACGCGCCTTCCCGTGACAAGCACCACCGATTCAGATTCAGTGCCTCCAGTGGAAGCCGAATACGAGCGGAACACTGATTGAGCAATTTAAACCGCAACGAGAATGCAGGACCGTTTTCACCTTCCTGCAATATGATGACAAACGCTGTTAACGTGGAGCCGCCCAACAGGCAGTCTGCAGTCAAATAGCGTCCATTTTCCAGTGTTCCGGTCTCGAACATGTAAATCAAACCATCATCTACTTCTTCTGCCTGATACCAGACACCACGATCTATAGGGACTGTTTCATCCAGTTTGCTTAATTTACCGAGCAAACCGGCGGGTTTGAATTCTGTTCCCCGGAGGGATGTTTTCGTGTCGCAACCGTAAATAATCAAACCCGCTCCCGCCAGCCCGCTTTGTTTTAGAAACTGCCTGCGGTTCAATGAAAAAGTTTTTGAACTCATAGCAATCCCCTATTTAAATAGAAGATTCTTTTCACTATCTTGGTATTTAATATGGTCAATCGGTGCCGGTTGCTGAATTACCAGAAATAAATGTACAAAAATGCCAAAATGCCGGCGATACCGATAGCCAGTGCATTGAAAACCGGACCTGTTTTGAAATAATCCTTTGTGAACAGAATCGCCTTTGCATGCTGTCCTTTGGATTTATAAAGTGTCCAAACAATGGCGATCAACGTTACTGTGCTGAAAATCGGAAAAAGAGCTACTGTCATTTCTGCGAATGACCGCTCCGGGGTATAAATCGCATTGATTCCCCACAAAATAGCGACCAGCGCTACTATTGAAATTGCCAACGGAACAAACAGCCGTCGATCCGATTTGATAATTTCCTCGCTTTTGCCTTTTGTTTCATAAAGCGTAATTGCGATCACAAATACGCTCAGAATCAGGAAAATAAGCGCCATCCGGTCGAGGAACGGCAGTGCCGGGAACAGATATTTGAATCCTGCGGAAAGCGGGATCGTCAACAGCGCTGCGGTCAAAGCCGAATTTGTGGTCGCTTTTTTCCAGAACAATCCGTAAATAAAGATTGCAAAAATGCCGGGACTCACGAAACCGGTGTATTCCTGAATATACTGAAATGCCTGCTCCAGTGTACTGAGCTGCGGTGCGATAAGCACGGCTATGATCAGCGCAATCGCACTGGCAATTCTTCCTGAGAATACGAGTTCTGTTTCCGAAGCTTGTTCCCGGATCATCTGCTTATAAATGTCCATCGAAAATATAGTCGCCGTGCTGTTGACCATTGAGCTGAGCGACGACACAATAGCTGCGATCAGTGCAGCGAAAGCCAGTCCTTTCAAACCAATGGGCACGAATGTACTGAGCAGCCAGGGATATGCTTCGTCCGGCTTCGCGATCTGGTCACTGCCCAAAACGAATGCTGCGATTCCGGGAATAACGACAATTAACGGCATCAAAACTTTCAGATAGCCGGCGAACGCCAGTCCGCGCTGGGCTTCCCGCAGATTCTTCGAAGCCAGCGCCCGCTGTGTGATGTACTGATTGCATCCCCAGTAGAACAGATTGGCGATCCACATGCCACCGATAAGTACGCCGATTCCGGGCAGCTCTTTGTAGTTGGGATGATCCAGATCGAGGATCATATCGAATTTGTCCGGTGCTCTTGCAAGCAAATCACTGAATCCTGCGATCACACCGTTGCCGTCGCTGAGCGCATTCAGAGCCAGTACCGTGGTTACCAGACCACCCCCGATAAGAACCACCACCTGAACGACATCGGTCCAGGCAACGGCTTTCAATCCCCCGTAGATCGTGTATAATGCTGAAAAGACAGCAAGTCCGATAACGCCCCAGAATAGCGGAACGCCCATGATCGTTCTTAAGCTCAGCGCGCCCAGATAGAGCACCGAAGTCAAATTGACGAAGATATAAAGCAACAACCAGAAGACAGCCAGCCCCGTGCGGACACGACGGTCGTAGCGGATTTCAAGGAACTGGGGCATGGTGTAAATGCCTTTTTCCAGGAAGATCGGCAGGAAATATTTTGCCACGATAACGAGGGTCAATGCAGCCATCCACTCGTAAGAAGCAATTGCCAGTCCGATTACGAAACCGGATCCGGACATTCCGATCACCTGTTCTGCAGAGATATTGGCGGCGATCAGCGATGCGCCGACAGCCCACCACGGCAGCGCCTTGCTGGCGAGAAAATAGTCTTTGGAGTCTTTTTTGTGTCCCTTCTTCTCTCTGGATACCCACAATCCGAGTGCGACAATGAACACAATGTAGCCAATGAAGACGACATAATCCACAACTGAAAAATTCATAAGCTATCCTGTAATTTAGTTGAACTGTATCAAGTTAGTTAACTTGCGATTATTTGCAATTCGAGATTTCCGAAATCTCTGAGATTTCGGAAATCTAACTATCGAACTTAATTTTTCAAATAAGTTTGATAAACTCCTAAAACGATAATAGTTCGGCGCTAAGCTCGATTGCCGCGTTTTCTGCACTGGAAAACGGGCGCAGCCGCACCTGGTATTCGAAAATCTCCGGGTACACCCGGTATTTTACCCGCGGCGAAACCGGCGTACCACCAACGCCGCTGACACGGTGATCGATATTGAACGTAACATGATCCGCTTTTTTCAATTGAAACGCATACACCGCATTTTCAATATTCTGCATATCGTAATTCCATACGCTGACATTCATCTCCTGCTCCGCCACAGCCAGCAGACCGATGCCGTCGGCGTTTGTCAGCGCCGCCCAACGGACGCCTGTCTTATTACCGAATTCCTGTGGCATCACATAAGGAACATATTGCTCGTCCACCGTTCCCTCGTACAACCCGATTTTTATACCATTTTTCCGGTCAGGGTAAGTTTCTTCCGGTCCGTAGCCGTACCACTGGAATTTTTGAAATTCAGGCGGCAGCGTTACATGCAAACCGATCTTCTGAAGCCACGGCATCTCCCCTAATGGCGTAATTCGATGCTGCAAAATAATATCGCCGGTCGCCAGAACATTGTATCTCAGTTCTTCTTCAAATCCGATTTCTTTGTTGCCGACAGAGGTCTGATAATGGATTTTTTCGACAACGACTTCGACTTCGTGCTGCGAGATGCGCTCCACCGAAATATTGACTACCCCGGGTGCCAGATGATCCAATCCATTCGAGCGCCATGAGCGTGCTTCTGCCGTGCCCCAGTTCGAAGTTTCATTGGGAATGACGGGGCGCCGGATACTGAGTGCAGGACCTTTATCTATTAAATTTACGCCCTTGAAAATGATGCTGCTCAAATCTCCGCTTGATTTGTTAAAAATATAAGAGAAATCCTGCCCTGTGATTTTCGCCTGTTCTGCGTTTTCAGTCAATTCCAGCAGTGGTTCGTCAGTCGGATCGATTCGCTTTTTTGATTTACGTTCAACCGGCAGCCGGAATTGTTCGAATGTGATTTCATGCCCCTGCTCTGCCCAGGATGTTCTTTGCGGCAGTTTTAGTGAAATAGTCAGGAATGCATCCAGACCGGGATTCAGGTTCTCGAATTCCATCGGCAACGAGATAATTTCCGCGCGCTGCGGAGCGATATTTAGCTTTATCGTTCCGGATTGGACCGTCTCCCCATCGACCTGAACCTGCCATTCTGCATTAAGCTCATTCAGATTCGTGAAATGATGATAGTTATGAATTCGAATTTTCCCCTG
>WJJN01000419.1 GCA_014729735.1 Candidatus Zhuqueibacterota bacterium | reverse complement strand
TCTTTTGTCGCGAACATAAACGATTTCACAATCGATGGCGTTACCGGGGATCCTGTGGGAAATGGCTTGGCTATGATCACCGCTGGACAATTTGGTGCGAATAATCAAACCTCACGCGATGTGATCGAGCCGGATAGTCTGGCAGTTCCTTGCGTGATGTATGACACGACCAATGCTATTGCAGCAGGTGTTCGTATCCTCGATCCGGTAAATAATTCACGGGTCGTCTTCTTCAGCTTTGGATTTGAAGCCGTGAATACACGTACCGGATTACCGTTTAATGCTCGGGAAGACGTTTTACAAGCCGTGTTGAACTGGCTATTTGGTTCCACCGGCGTAGTCGCACACCATGATGGAAGCTCTGATGCTCCGTTGACTTATTCGCTGGGGCAGAACTATCCGAATCCGTTTGCTGCGGGCGGAGTCAACAGAACTGAGTTTTCTTATCAAATACCGCGAGAAATGGATGTGGAGATTTACATTTACAATATCCTCGGGCAGCGTATTAAAACATTAGTCAATTCTAAAGTACTGCCGGGCACGCACACGATGTATTGGAATGGTCGCAATGAAGCAGGAAATTTAATGCCGAGCGGAGTCTATTTTTATTCGATAAAAACTCATCAATTTATAAAATCGCGTAAAATTTTGTTGATGCGATGAGGTTCAGACGTATTGATTAGAAATTTCATGGATTTAGTTACAAAAGCTTCAAAAAAATCTTGACAATATATTAAAAAATTTGTATTTTAGAAAGTCGTTGTTTTTACTGAAAAAAATGACACAAAATCAAGAGTGTTCTGTTTCAGAAAGTTGAAAATATAAATAAAGATTAAGGAGGTGGTCGATTCCTTAAAGAATGTTAGGTTGTTGAATAAACATAATTTCAAATTAAACCAATTAACTTAATATCAGGAGGAACACATGACGAAGAAGCTACTTACACTCGGTATCGTTATGATGGTTATTGTTTTCTTGGCTTTTGGAGTATCAGCAAAAGATAAAGCAGCTCCGGCAAAGAAAGCAATAAAACATATTCCGGGAAAAGTTCTGGAATATATGCAACAAACGAATAAAACGGCTGAAGATGTTGCTGTTTACTTCACGGATTTTGAAGGTGCAGACGGCGAATGGACACCGGAAAATAACGGTGCCGGAGCCGGTTTTGAGTGGGTAACGGATAATTTTAACAGCGAAACTCACTCCTGGTGGGTTCCTGACGATGCAGCAACGGATGAAGCCTCAGCGCTTCCAATTCAAGCTCGAATCGTCTCTCCCACAGTTGATCTGCCGACTGATCTTGACGGCGACGTTTTAAATCAATTATATGTTTCTTACTGGTTCGATGTTAACACACCAAATACTGCACCCGGTGATGGCTTTGTTTACGATGTATTCGAAGCTCACATCGAAGCTCCTTTCCCCGGTGAAAACCTCTGGCATCCGTCGGAAGTTGATGCATTCGAAGGCATGAGCTGGTTTTGCGGTCTCGATGAAACCGGTACGTATGTCGATGATACACGTCAGGAATTGAGAACACCGGTGCTCGATCTCTCCGAAGCGACCGGAGCGGTATTGTTAACTTTCAAAAATTTTGACAGCATTGAAGATAATTTTGACTATGGCTATGTGGAAATAAGTCCTGATGGCGGTGAAACCTGGATCGAATTGGCTGTTTACTCTGAAGAAAAAACAGAGGTCGCCTACACCGATGCTGAATTCGACATCACTTCTTTTGCAAGTGCAGAAACGATCGTTCGCTGGCGTTTTGAATCTGATGGTGGCTATCAATCTCCTTTTGGTTGGCATATTGATAATGTCGAAATTGCAGACGAATCCACCACTTACCTGTTCGATGACGGTGGCGATACGCAAATGGTATTAGAGCCGGTTATTAATCCGCTGGCATGGGCAAGAATGCATTATGACTATGACCGCGGTGATACCGAAGAACCCTCATGGTTCCTGCAAGATCCCAGCACGATTTTTAACGGTTTCCTGGATATTACACAATATGCCGGAATTTCCGTTCGTTTCGCTCTGGTTGTTTCGACTGACGGCTGGAACCGTGCCGGACTTCCCTCAGGACGCGGTTTCTATTTCGATGATTTTGGCGTCTGGGGTGTTGGCAGACCGGAAGTTGATTTAGCTGCTTTAAGTATCGAAGATCCCTGCTTCGTTCAGCCGGATGAACCTATCACTTTCAATCTGAATGTATTGAATGCCGGTACTCAGGCACAAACCCAGTTTACATGGCAAGGACGTATCGAAAGTCCGGACGGTACACCACTCGGAACCGTTGTCGGTAGTTTCGACGGAAATTTGGAGCCTGATATGGTTGCAACAGTCCCGGCGATGACAACATGGACTCCGGCGGATCCTGGTTTATATCGTCTTGTTGCCTGGACTCGTATGCCTGGCGATATCGTTGCTGAAAATGACACTACTGCCACTGTTGGTAATTTTTACGATATGTTCTATGTAAGTGGTCGTAACCTGATATTCTATTCTCAATTAAACGATCAGGAACTGGATGAAAGCGCTGCAACATTGAATGCAGAGGGCTTCAAAGTGATGTCCAATTCCGAACCCGGTGTGCAGACTTGGAACCTCGGCATGGAATTATGGGCTCCGTCGTACTTTGACGCCATGCTTGTCGGCGCTCACGTCGCCTATGATTCACTGGGACGTCCGCAGGATGAATGGCTTGTTATCGATGGTCTCGATTTCAGCTATATAACACATGGCGCGACATTGAATTTCTACGGCATGGGTGTTGCCGGATTCTTGTTCACACATTTCACGATTGATGTAAGCACGAACTGTGGTACGTGCTGGACTCCGGTGTTCGAGCGTATTCGCGGATTCGATCCGCAAACGAACACAAATTATGGCGGTGCGGCATTCTTCAGAGCCGGAATGAATCCTGCCAGCGTCGATTTAACACCGTATGTTGCAGGACATCATAATGTAAAGATTCGATTCCGTTATCGTGCAGTCGATGATGGAGACTGGGTCCTCTGGAAAATCGGTGTTTCCGGTGAGGGTCTGCGAGCCGCTGAATTGATGGAAGCAGCAGATGTTCCGGGCGATCAGGGTAAACAAGTCCGGCTGAAATGGAATGCTTCCCTGAACGACGGCATGCTGGAAGGTGTACCGGTTGCCATGTACCATGTCTGGAGAGGCGTTGTTGAACCTCCGGAAGGACAGGAAGCAGGAAAGAAAGTCGTTCGCGTGGCTGCTGATATGCAAGACATGATCTCGAACCTCGAAGGTATTACACCGGGAGCCCGTGTATTGAACGGCGCTACCCAGGAAGAGTGGGAATATCTCTGTGCAGTACCGGCTCACAAAGATCCCATGTATAATAAAGTCGTCTCTACTCTTTACGATGAAGTTGAAACTCCTTTCGTAGTTTCCGCTCATACAGCAAGCGGTGTTTTCGCTAACTCTAATGTCGTAATGGGTATGTCTCACGACGATCTGCCGCCTGAAGCCCCGGCAAACTTTGCTCTGGTTGAAGAAGGTGGAATGGTTAAATTGAGCTGGAATGAGCCGACCAACGAAGAACCGGCATTCTACTCGGTTTACCGCAGCAACACCAGTGGTGTTTACGGCGAACCCGTAGAAACAACAACATCGACTCAGATCGAATTGGAAGCCGATGCTGATGCGAACTACTATGTCGTAACTGCTACGGACTATGCTGATAACGAAAGTGATCCTTCAGTCGAATTAGTGGCTACCTCGCTAGCTAATTTCGACGGCAGCGCTGTTCCGACAGAATATGCACTTTCACAAAACTATCCGAATCCGTTCAACCCGACAACCATGATCCGCTATCAACTTCCTGAAGCAGGAAAGGTAACTCTCAGAGTTGTCAATTCACTGGGACAGGAAGTCCGCACATTGGTTGACGCTGATATGGATGCCGGATATCATACCATCTCCTGGGACGGTCGAGACAATGCTGGTATCCAGGTGAGTAACGGTATTTATATGTACCAGATCAAATCTGGCAATTTCGTCGCTACCAAAAAGATGGTTTTCATGAAGTAATACAGCTTTGTTGAGTTTAAAAAGCCGCTGCGTCGTCGGGATGCAGCGGCTTTTTTTTTGATAAGTTTTGCTTGATTATTATATCTGAATTTTATATTATTGTCTAATAAAGATAATCCGTATAAATCATGGTGTAAATATGTGTAGAATGTTAATTGCCGTTGGTGATGTTGATATCGCTGTAGTTGCGGAAGATTTCAAGATAATTGCCGGCGATGAAAATGAAAAACATGAAAACAATGTGGATAAAGAATTTAAGCATGGTGATGGCTGGGGATTTGCATATCTTGAAAATGATGAGCTCGTTGTGCATAAATCGATCCTGCCTTATTTCGATGACCCGGGCGCAGAGCGTATCAAACAGATCGAATCTCCGTTTTATGTGTTACATGCCAGGAAAAAAAGCGATGGAATGGGCGGAATTCGGGCAGAGAATGCACATCCGTTCAGATATTCGGATTATATTTTCTTTCATAATGGAACCGTGAGAGAAAATCTCCCCTTCGAAGAAAAATTTCAACCGCAGGGAGAAACGGATTCCGAGCGGCTTTTTTATTATCTGCTCTCCAATGTCAATGGAAATTTGGATGAGAAGATCATTAGAGATAAATTAAACCGAGTTACAGAGTATTCCGGGATGAACTCTATTCTTACCGATGGCAAAATCAGTTACATTATCAATTGGTATGTGAAAAAGCCATTATATTATACATATAAAATGCTGGTCGAAGAAGATTTCATTATTATCAGCTCAGAAATTCTGCCGGTCTATCGCGGGAGAGAGTGGCAGAAAATTAGTAATCAGAGCATAATCAAACTCGATACGGTAACACGTGAATATTCGATTTTAAACGGAAAGGAGGGTTTGAATTAACTTTCGTTAGTTAAACAGTGTCGCTTGTTGGGGAATTTATTTCTCTGAACAAAAACGAGGAGGGTAAAATGAGAAGTAGAGTTATTCTGCTGTTAGCTGTAGTGTGCTCTTCGGTGATGGCAGGAGGCTGGGATAATTCATTGATCGGGGCACGATCAGCCGGAATCGGAACAGCATTTGTGGGCATCGCAAATGATGCATCTGCTATTTATTACAATGCTGCCGGTCTGGCATTTGCACCTTCAAAAGCACAATTCATTCTCTGCGGGAAATCCTATCATCCCACTCACACCTATATTAATTCTATTGGAGAAAAAGCGACCAGCGAGATCGATGCCACGCTGTTCGAAATGTTTACTTATTATCGGTTAAGTAACCGTTGGACATTGGGTTTCGGTATTTTTACGCCCTATGCTGGCGGCGGCATGCAATGGCATCAGGATGAAATCGGATATTCTATCGAAGGCGCTATCGGAACAATATCGTTTTCGCCCACAGTCACTCTGAAAATTTTTCCGCAATTGGCTGTCGGTGTGAATATGAATTACTATTACATCGTTAGTGAGCAAAATATCAGCGATCCTGCCGGGAAATTCATCATTCGAAAATTGAAGCTGCCCGGCGATCTGTCCACGGATTTTCTAAGTATCGATAATTTCAGAATGAATGCTGAGGAAAACGGAACAGAGTATTCTTTCACCGGAAGCATTTTTTACAAGCCAAACGATAAGCTATCTCTGGGATTTGCATTTCACGGTCCGACAAATGTGGCATTGTCCGGAGCAAGTGAGATGGAAGGATATGCTCAATACGCTATGCCGCCACTGCCGGCTATTCCAATTACTTTTAAAGGAAAATTCAGCTCCGGTACCGGTTTCTATTTACCGGCTTCTTATGCGTTGGGAATGTCCTATCATGTAACGCCTAAATGGATAATTGCCTGTGAATATGACTATTATTACTGGTCAAAACTCAAAGATGTCTTGAAAACGAACTACAGCGTGCCTGTCTTTATAAATGATGTCCCTCTGGAAGAAACCGGTCTTTTACCCGAGGGGATGAGTGGCTTCGACTGGAATTACAAAGAACCGATGGGATTCAATGACAGCTACTATCTCAAGATTGGTGCAGAGTATCTCTACTCCGACCGCATCACGCTGCGATGCGGGGGATCTTATGATAATGGAAAAGTGTCGAAAGAAGCGTATTCGGTAACCAATATCGATGTCACCAAAATCAATTTTCTCGGAGGATTCGGCTATCATTTGGGAATGCTGGATATTAATATAGCCGGTTTTATCCAGATCGGTAAAGCGGAACAGGTACCGGCATCACCGCAGGCAGAAGAGTATGATCTGGATTCTGTCGGTGTGCTGGCAAGTATCGTCAGGACATGGTAATTTTACTAATTTCATTTTAGAGCTTCTAAGCTGAGAATTATATTTTCTGTTCTCAGTGGAAAATAAAGGATCGCCCAATTGCTGAAGAAAATTGCCAAAGAGATCATCAGCCATATTTTGGTTTACAGCGGAATGGCAATGCTGTTTTATCGATTGAAAATAAGAAAATGTCCAAATCGGTTTCGGATATTGGTATATCACCGTGTGAATAATCAGCGCCATATCCGAAATCCGGTAGCCAAGGCTATGAGCATTTCGGTAAGGCGATTCGAGCGCCAATTGAAATTTTTGCAAAAATATTTTAATATTGTGTCGTTGGACTCGATCACCAATGCTCTCGGACAAAAAAAAGCATTGCCTCGCCACTCGCTTGCTATCACCTTAGACGATGGTTATCGTGACAATTACCTGTATGCATTTCCCTTGTTGAAAAAATACAAGCTCCCTGCGACCATATTTTTGACCACCGGATATCTCGGGAAACAAAGCAATCTCTGGTGGGACACGTTGCATCAGATTACAGCGATGAGCGAGTCGAAAGAATTATGGCAATTCTGTGAGCGCAGATTGAACATAAAATTCAGAGGTGTTCGACGTACCCGATATCTGCAATTGGTCGATTATCTGAAATCTATAGATATTTCTGCCCGTGATCAATTCATCGGAGAATTAAAAAGTCAGTTTCAGATAATAAAAGGAAAAGATGATCTGCGCGCTGAATTGCTTGCTCCGGCAGAGGTGAAAGAAATGTCCGCAGCCGGAATCTCATTTGGTTCGCATACTGTTTCACATCTCATTGTCAGCAAAAGTGATGAACAACTCGTGAAGCAAGAGCTGATTCAATCAAAGAAAGAGATTGAAGAAATAACGGGCAGGGACGTGTTCGCCTTTGCTTATCCCAATGGCGCTGCTGATGATTTTGATGAGAAATCCATCGAATTACTGCAAGAATGCGGATATGAGCTTGCATTGACCAACATCGGTGGAATTAATTCGATTGCCGATAATCAGTTTACATTGAAGCGAATCGGTGTTTACGGGAATGATTCAATGGCAGCATTTATCTGCCGCTGTTTCGGGCTTTTTTAAATGTGGCTCACGTTGGGAAATAATTCCAGTTGTACTTCGTAGGCTTTGATTTCTTTGATGATTTCATTCAAACGGGTTTCATCTTCCTCGATGTCGAAATTATCCGTATCCACTACCAGTACTCTATTAGAGCGCGAGTAGCTGTCAATCCATTTGTCGTAAATCGTATTAAGACGTGCAAGATATTCCTTGTCGATTGTACTTTCATAATCCCTGCCTCTTTTTCGAATCCGGCTGATCAATGTCCACGTGGAGGCTTTTAAATAAATGATCAGATTCGGATAGACGAGCGATTCCAGCATTGCCTCGAACAATTCACGGTAACTGCGATAATCTCGTTCGCTCATCAATTTTTGTTGATATAAATTCCGCGCAAAAATCTCTCCGTCTTCGAAAATTGTGCGGTCCTGTATACAGGTCCGTTTGCTATGCTGGATCTCGAGTTGTGCCTTGAAGCGGTGGGTTAGAAAATAGATTTGCGAATGAAAGCTCCATTGTCGCATATTGGCATAAAAATCGACGAGATACGGATTTTCAACAAATCGTTCATAATAAGGTTGCCAGTTAAATCGCTCACTCAGTAGTTTCGTCCAGGTTGTTTTACCGACGCCGATATTTCCTGCCAGAGCAAAAAAATATTTTCTATTCAAAATTAGTCCTGAATTATCAATATTTTATGATTTTTGTTTCTACGATAGACAACGGTGTCTTTTTGCCAATTTTCATCGTCAGTCTCAGGATAATCCGTTGTATAATGGAGACCTCTGCTTTCTTTCCGATGCAAGGCGCAGTTTATGATCAGTTTGGCGGTAAAGGCAAGATTCCTTAACTCAAGCAGTCCTTCGGTGATTTTGGTTTTTTTATAGAATTTTTCAATTTCGTTACAGATCAAATTTACCCGGCGCTGTGCGCGCTGTAAGCGAAGATTCGAACGAACAATACCGACATAATCCCACATCAGACTTTGAATTTCTTCTTTGTCGTGTTGAATTAAAATCCACTCCTCTTGATTGAACGTCCCGGAATCGTCCCAGGCTTGTATTTCGGGAAAGTGTACAGTTGATATCCGGTCTTTTTGATCCAAAATATTCCGATAAATTTGATGAGAGAAAACCACTGCTTCTAATAGTGAATTCGAAGCCAACCGGTTGGCGCCATGTACTCCGGTGCACGCCACTTCACCGCATGCATAAAGATTGGCGATATTCGTTCGACCGTTTATATCTGTTTCGACTCCGCCGCACATATAATGTGCTGCCGGAACGACCGGAATCGGCTGTTTGGTGATGTCGATATTATAGGAAAGACATTTGGCGTAAATATGCGGAAATCGATCAATCAGCGCGTCAGCATCGAGATGTGTGATGTCGAGATAAACGCAATTTTCGCCTCGTTTTTTTAATTCCGCATCAATGGCGCGGGCAACGATATCTCTTGGCGCAAGCGAACCCATGGAGTGATAATTTTCCATGAATTTAGCACCGTCTTTTGTTTTTAGAACACCACCAAATCCGCGCACTGCTTCTGAAATTAAAAAGGAGTCTGCCTTTTGATGAAATAATGTTGTAGGATGAAATTGCATGAATTCGAGATTTGCGATACGAGCACCTGCCCGAAATGCCATTGCGATGCCATCTCCGGTAGCGATTTTCGGATTCGTTGTATGCAAATAAACCTGTCCGCAGCCGCCGGTTGCCAGTATCGTATATTTTGAAAGAAACATTTTGATACTGCCGGACGCTGTATCCAGAACATACGCGCCCCAGCAATGTACGGTATCTGCAGAGCTGGGCAAGGATTTTCTCCGGATATGATGTTCTGTGATTAATTCGATAGCACAATGTTCTTCATATATCCGGATTTCGGGATGAGCCTTTATTGCATCAAGGAGCGAGTTTTCCACTTCTCTGCCGGTTAAATCTCGCGCATGGACAATTCGATTTTTAGAGTGTCCGCCTTCTCTGCCAAGATCGAAGCCATTTCTGGTCGAATCGGTTTTTCGGGAAAATTCCGTACCCCATTTCACCAGTTCATTGACTCTATTCGGTCCTTGTTGCACTAGCGTATTCACGGCATCTTTATTACATAAACCGGCGCCTGCTTTTAATGTATCAGAAATATGTATTTCAAATGAATCATCTTTCGCAATCACGGCGGCGATACCACCTTGCGCGTAATTTGTATTTGATTCTGCTTCCTCTTTTTTGGTGATAATGGCAACCGAACCGTGTTGAGCAAGTTTCAGAGCAACGGACAATCCCGCGATCCCGCTGCCAATAACCAAAAAATCGCTTTCTGTAGTCATATATTTATTGTAAGAGTTGTTTAACCTTTGTTTTTAATTCATCCAGGTCGGATGTTTTGATCAAGTAGGCATCTGCAGACCAGGTTGAAAAGTCCGATTTGTAGGTCGAATATGCGGTATTCAAAATTACTTTTATATCTTTATTAATTTCCATAATCTTCTTCAGCGTCTCAACACCATTCATTCCATTCATTTTTATATCGAGAATTGCCAAATCAACTTTGTTGTTCTTAATTTTTTCTAATGCCTGAACGCCATTTTCTGCAGTTATGACATGGTACCCCTCATCCAGCAAATCTTGCTCATACAGCATTCTTAGATTTTTTTCATCCTCAACCACCAGCAAAGTTTTCATAGCGCTACCCCAGTTGATTTCAATTATTAATAGAAAAATTACGATCTCAATGTAAAAAAACATAATACAAAAATAAATTAAAATCAACCGTTTTTTTGATTATTTCAAAAATAAAAAAAAAGGCCAGCACCTCAAAAAAGTAATGCTGGCCCCCCCCTAATCTCAGATGTGAATCAATTTAACCTAAAGAGAGTTCCCAAGTCTCCTTAATTTTTATGTCGCTTTTTATATAGGGGCAATACCAAATGATTGCGGAAAATTATCAATACAATTTTTTAATATCACTGTTTTTAAAATAATGCACCAGAATATCCGGATAGCTGTAGCCTTTCAGCGCCATTACTGTCGCACCCACCTGACATAAACCGACACCGTGTCCCCAGCCCCCGCCTTTTAGAACAAATGCTCTGATTTCGCCGTTATCATCGGTATCACGCTCGATGTAAAAACAGGAGCTATACAGATGGCTTTCGGACAAGATTCGGCGGATTCCGAGCTCTTTGCCGACGCGGATCGTATTTTTACTGCCCACAACATCCAAGTAAATGAGTCTGCCGCTTGCGCCTCTGTTAACGGGTTTTAAATCGATCAGCGTGCCGAAATCCGTGTCCAATTTTTTTGCGATTAATTTTTGCAAATCATTTCGATCATAGCGCACCTCCCAACGAAAGAGGTCTTTGGTCGAATACAGATTAGCAAGTTTTTCCGGCAGTTTATAAATATTAGTATTGCAGAACACATCCGGGTTGCCATCTACGAGCGCCCGGGCGCGTTCCTCAGTATCTGCCGGGAATTCGATTTTTTGATTGCTGTCGATTCCTGCCACGAGATACGGAATTTTCTGTTCGTCCCAGACATTTTCATAGCTTTCCATGATACCACCGCAAATTTTAGAATAGCGGGCATCGCAAATTACTCCATCCGAGATCAGCGTTTCTCCCAGTGTATTTCGCATCGCTTCCTGTGAAACGGCTTGTTCGCGTTTTGCTCCCTGATAACATTGACAATGATCGTCGGAGCAGAGATGGAATTGCGTATTGTAGTGGTGTTTGCCCATCGTGGCGAAAACAGTGCTGCGAGCGGCAATTGTCTGTGCTTCCAGCAGTGCAAGCGGACAATCAGGGGTCATTTCCGAAGAGTTGACGCTGGCGAGATAGTTCTCGATATCCACTTCATTTATCGTTACAAGCTCGCCGATGTTATTAAAGCCGACTTCGATGATCCCACGATAGTCCAAATTTTCCGTGCGTTGCCAGTGAAATTCGATTCCTATGGGAACCTCATCTACCTGGATCAGCGTTTCAGGATCTTCCGGCATAATCCGGATACAATCGCCGAGTTGTTGCCCGTTATGCTCTATAATACCGCTTGCTTTCCGAATGATCTTTTCGACGATCGGGATATCACTGGCGAGTCCCAGTTCATCGCGGTATGCGAGTGCCTCCTCTCTCGTGGAAAAATTACCGACAACAACCCAATAATCGCTATTATCAAATTCGAAGTCAGCAAATGTTAAAAACAATCCGACCTTTCTGATTTCGGTCGGCTGCCCCTGTTTTTTTAACTCTTGTGATTTCTGTTCTGCTGAATCCAAATCTTTGAACACCGCAACCCGGATTTGATATTCCAGCTTCGCTGGTTTGGCGGAGGCTATTTTTAGGGAATAATTCTGGTTGGGATGTCCGGATATCAGTACTTCATTTTTATCATTCAATATTTTAAAATTGCTTGCACACTTGAATCCAACTTGTTTTGATGTTTGGATAATTCCAATCCTAACTTTGGGAATGGTCGTCGTTTGGTTTTTTACTTGCATGTAGTTCCTCACAATAACTATAGAATAATTTAAAGCCGTAAATAAATACGACAGCGGCAATTAAAATAATATATGGATCAACGTGATCTTTCCACAAATACCATTCAATATTTTTCTCATCAGTATTGTGAAATATTAATGAAAGCCCGTTATTGATGCCGTGAACCACCATCGACGGAATAATACTTTTGCTTTTCCACGCTAATACTCCCAGGAAAATACCGAAAATGATCAGTTGAATTGTCCACCAGGGATTGAAATGAACAATGCCAAACAACAATGCGGTTAGCATGACAGCTTTCGTGACATCGAATGAGTTTTCAAAGCTGGTTTGAAGAAAACCACGAAATAACATTTCTTCACAGACGGAAGCGAGAATAACAGCGGAGAAACCGATAAGGATAAACTCCCACCAGGTATTGATTTGTATGGCTTGTTTCAAAGTTTCGACTACTGCCTCCGGCATTGGGAATATTTGATTAATTAACCGGTCTGCTTCATCTGAAAGGACAGAGAGCGTAAGCCCGATGAGAACTGCACTGAAGATGATATTTTTATTTACTGCTCTTAAGCGGAAAACCCGTATCGGAGATAAATTCTTTCTGTAAACAAATATCAACGCCGGCACGATAGTAAAGATTTCGACCAGAAATAACTCAGTTCGATGAAGTCCGAGCAACATCCCGAATATGCCAAGAATAAATGTCAATAGCATCGTGATAAGTACAACAGCTAACGCTTGTTTTTGGGTGGGATAAAGTGCAGAAGTATTATTATCATTAGATTCCATATTCAAAAACCATTTCATTTAGTATGATTCCAGTGGCGACGGCAGCATTCAAAGACTCAGCCTTTCCCCGGGCTGGTATTTTGATACGGTAATCACACAAAGTTAGCAACTCATCAGAGAGCCCGTGCGATTCGTTTCCGATGACCAGAATTTCCGGAGTCGAATATTGTATCTGCTTATGATAAAATTCGCCACGAACATCAGCGCCAAATACAGTAAATCCGTTGTTTTTCAGCGTACTGATTTCCTGAGCCAGATTTTGGGTGCTTATGATTGGCAAATGAAAAATCGATCCCATCGTGGCTCGGAGCAATTTTTCATTATAGAGTTCGACAGAATTTTCCCCAAGGATTACACCGTCCAGTCCGAACCAATCAGCAGTACGGATGATCGATCCGGCATTGCCCGGATCATTCACGGAATCCAATACCAAAAAGATGGAGGATTGTGAGTGAACCAGGTTATAATCAAGCTCGTTTAATATACAAAATACTCCCTGGGAGTTCACCGTATCGGAGAGTGCCTGAACCATATCCTGAGTCAACTCATAACAGGGGATGGATTCTGATTCACATGTTGCCAGAATAGTCGTTAGCGTTTCTCGTGATACGATTTGAGGGCAATAAAGAAAGGCATCGATTTTAACCGCGGAATTTACTGCTTCCTGGCAAAATTTTATGCCTTCGATAATGAACTTCTTTTCCTGTTGCCGGTATTTTTTGATTTTTAAAGAACGAAAGTATTTTAGTTTGCTTTTTGATAATTCGGACACGAAATTTAATTCCTTTATGTTAAATTTCGAAATATTTCTCTTCCTCTTTATCAATAATATCCATTACCTCTCGAGGATTGTGCGATTCTAATAGCCGGTTTCTGAAATCCTGTTTATGCATTAGTCTCGAAATTCTACTGAGAGCTTTCAGATGTGGACCTGTTTTGTCCGGAGGTCCTACAAGCATAAAGATCAATCTGACGGGTTTATTATCAATCGAGTAAAAATCCACATCGTTTTCTGTTATTCCGAATAATGCAACGATATCTTTGACTCCCTCAGCTTTGCCGTGGGGTATCGCCACACGATCGCCAACACCGGTGCTCATTACTTTTTCCCTATCAAGAATGGCTTTTAATATTTTCTGCTCATCATCTATCTTTCTTTTCGAATAAAGATATCTAACCATCTCTTTAATAATTTCTTCTTTCGTGTGACTCTTCAGCGGAATAATTATTAAGTCATCGGAAAGAATATCTTTTAATTTCATTAAGCTTCTCCTTAAACAATCGCACTTGTTCTCATATTAGAATTTAACTTATACTACATTTGATAGTCAATAGTTCGCAAAAAAGTTATTACAAAAATTATCCGGTTCTGATCTTAGATGATTGATAAAATAGTGAATTTGATACAATAAATCAAGTACTTTATCATTATTTTGCTTGACATTTATAAGAAAAATTTTTATTTTCGATCCCTTTAAAAATGCCGGACAAAGGAATATTTGATTATGATTGTTGATTGGACGTCGCTCAACAATATATAATATGGTAACAAAAATTTAATTGATTGATATTTCAATATTGGAAGGATGCAGGCGTTGATTGTGACAGTTAAAGAACATCGACGCTACCGAATTCGAAAATAACATTTTAAGAAGAAAGGTAGTACATTTTGGAAATAGATGAACCGGTAACATTTTGTGATTTGCATTGCGATACTGCAATGGATATTTTGGCTGGCGCCCGTATCGACAGTCATGAAACCCAGGTGAATATCGATTATATGCGGGAGGGGGAGTTAGGATTGCAGGTATTTGCCTGTTATCAACCTCCGAGTATTCCGGTATCGCACAGAGTGAGCATCATTTTGGATATGTTGGCGCAGCTTAAAAGTGAAATTGAAAATAATCCTGATGACATTACGATGTGTATGAATGCCAAAGAGGCGCGCACGGCACTTGCGCAAAATAAGATTGGCGCTATTTTTTCTATTGAGAATGGTATGGCAATTGAAAATAAGCTGGATAATTTGAGACTGTTCCATGATGCCGGCATTCGCTGCCTAACGATTACTCACGCCGTTAGTCACGATTGGGCAATATCCACAAATGACACCGATCCACGGTTCGACGGGTTGTCATCCTTCGGTGAAAAGGTGATCGCCGCAATGAATGAAATGGGAATGATAATCGACCTCTCTCATTCGCACGACAGAACCGTGGAAAAAGTTCTTGAAATCAGTTCCCGTCCGGTATTAGCCACGCATTCCGGTGTGTATTCGCTGTGCCCTACCAGAAGAAATTTGAAAGACGAGCTCATCAAAAAAATAGCCGATAATGGCGGCGTGATCGGCATCAATTTTTACCCGGGATTTTTGGATGAGCATTATTTATCCGTGGTTGAAAAACGCGCTGGAAATCTTTTTGCCAATCTTACACAGATGGAGCAGGCGGCAGGCACGGATATCAACAAAATTACCGGAATGTTTGATGAGTTTCGATCCAAAATTAAAAATATCATGGTAGATATCCGTGTCCCTGTGGACCGGATTATCGACCATGTGGATTATGTGATAAAACTTGTGGGTGATGATTTTGTCGGCTTCGGATCGGATTTTGACGGTATACCCGATTTCCCAACAGGTTTGGAGGATTGTAGCGGATTCAAACTCCTTAAACAGAAACTCATCGAACGCGGCTATTCGAAATCGACAGTGGATAAAATTTCGCATCAGAATTTTTTGAGAGTGCTTGAAGAGCAATAATGTTTTTGGTTCATTAATTTAATTTCTACAAAAAATCCGTATCCCAGAAATTGTTATACGGCACTGTTTTGAATATGGACAAGGAGTTAAAATTGATACGCTTCATGTGTAAATTAAATGTAAAAAATCGCTGAATAGCAATTATTAATGTAAATATGGATATTTTTATCGATTTTGAAAGTTAAATCCCAAAATCAGCGTCTGAATTTTCGTAAGTCATTAAAAAACAATATATCGATTTACGGCAAGCTCAAAAACCTGTGGACAATTATCACATTTTTGAATTTTCCAAATTAATATTATTAATAACTTATGCGAAGGCAACTACGGCTGTCCCGTTTGGTCAGAAAAGCCCTGAAGTAGGCAAATTGGAAGTCCCCCTTTGAAGGGGGATTTAAGGGGATGTTATCATAAGTAATTGAAATTACGTAACATCCCCCCTGTCCCCCCTTCAAAGGGGGGAACTCAAGAATTCAAATAAATACTAAATTTGAAAATTGCTGAGTTAAGGGGATAACCGCAGAAGGCAACTGTCAAAGTCGAGATAAATTATCGGTAAATCACAAGCGTTTGTTTTTAAAATTCATTACCAAAGCTTTTTCCATACCCACTCCTCTCCAATAACTCCCCCGGCGCCATATCTGTCCATTCCAGGACACCCGTGTCAGGATTCTGCTCCAAAAATGCACGCACGATCCGATAGCCGATAGTATATGCGCTGGCGACCGGAACGATCCTGTCACCTGTGACCATTCTCATGTTCAACTGCGCATCCCGGACATCTAGCACGGTTTTCATGTACTGCCACACGTCCCGTTCCTTCGCACTATCGAATAAATTCGTCCATGGCGATTCGATTGCCGGATAGACCATTTCTGCAAAATTA
>WJJN01000418.1 GCA_014729735.1 Candidatus Zhuqueibacterota bacterium | reverse complement strand
TTCCTGATGTGGGAAAAAATAAAAATCAGAATTCGATACAAGTAGATTTTAAGATTATTAATCTTAATGTAAATTACATAAGTCAGGATACCTTCTGGAAATCGAATCCTGTCCGGCGAGAAATCGAAGTAAAACTTTGGGCAAAGTTTTCACGTCTTAACCATAATGGCAACATTTTATGGATGGGAGAATCTGCGGATTCATTCTCCGATCACGTTTTAAGGGATCAAATTCCCGCTCTGCAGAATGAACAAATCGCCTTTACTCAGGCTCAGGTCCCTGAATTTAACGGATATACGGCAATTCTCGAACCGATTTTTATAATGGGAGTTTCAGGAGTGATTATCTATCTGTTCTACGCGTTCAGAAGCAAATAAGGAATATTTCATGTTAAAAAAACTATTATTCATTACTCTATCTCTGACGATCATCGTTTCATGTGGCGGCAATCGACCTAAGAAAGACTTATCCGCTGAAGAAAGAATGAAATATGCAATGAAGGAATTCGAGGATGGTGATTATTTGGATGCAAAAACTGAATTCCGGATTATTGTATTGAATTTCCCGGGACATAATATTGTGGATAAAGCCCAGTATTACCTGGCAGAATGCCATTTTGAGCTGAAAGAATATATTTTAGCAATCGCTGAATATGAAAAATTGACGCGCATGTTTCCGAACAGCAGCTATGTCGACGATGCTATGTATAAAGTCGGATTGGCAAATTTTAAACTTTCGCCCAAATATTCGTTAGATCAAACATATACGCTTCAGGCGATTGAAAAATTGCAGCGTTTTATGGAAGAATATCCCCAAAGTGATTATATGGATGAAGCCACCGAAATCATGAACAGATGCCGGGAGAAGCTTGCCAAAAAAGAATACAAGAACGGGGAGCTTTATCGAAAATTAGCCTATTATGATGCGGCGATTTTATACTTTGAAAGCGTGGTAAATAATTATTATGATACGGATTTCGCCAAAGAAGCGCAATACTGGCTGGGATATTGTCTTAAAAAAGACAGTGAATATGACCGAGCGAGAGAGGAATACCGGCGTTATCTGCAAAAGTATCCGGAAGGAAAACGGGTAATGGCAGTTAAAAATTCGCTTCAGGAAATTGCAGAAATACAATCAAATAACGATGATAAGGAGAATTAATATCAGGATATTGCAATGAATATCGGTTTGTATGGGGGAACTTTCGATCCTGTTCACATTGGACACCTGCTTTTAGCCGAATGGATTCGAGAAGAATTGGATCTTCGCAAAATCATTTTCATACCTGCCGCGATTCCACCGCATAAACAAGAAAAAGAAATCACTCCTTCCAAAATTCGCATGCAAATGCTGGAGTACGCCATTCGAGGAAATTCGTCATTCAAGATATCCGATTTTGAACTCCGCAATGATGACGTTTCATATTCCTTAACTACGATTTTACATTTTCGAGAGTCATTGAAAATATCCCGGGACAATCTTTTCTTCATTATCGGAGCAGATAACCTGGTCACGTTTTCATCATGGCACAAGCCGAAAGAAGTGTTGCGCAACAGCAGCGTTGTCGTTTATCGCCGCAGCGGAAATAAATTATCCGACGTCCCCGATGAATTTTTAAATGAAATGTTAGTCATGAATAATCCGCTGATTGATATTTCGTCGTCAGAAATCCGGGAGCGAATTCGAGACGGCAAAACCATCAAATACATGGTTCCCCCAAAAATCGAAACTCTTATTTTTGAAAACAATCTCTATAAAAATAAATCTTGATTTTCTCCCTTTTATATCGTATTTTTGAAAAAATTGAATAAATACGAGGAATAAATGATTTACTGGATATCTGCTTATATTCTCAAATTCTTCGCACGAATCTACCTTCGCGCTACTGCTTCCGGACTTGAAAACTATCCTGAAAAAGGACCTTTTATCGGCATTTTCAATCACAACAGTAATATGGATATCGCTGCGCTTTCAGTGGCTGTCAAACATCGGGTGCATACAATGGCAAAAGATTCACTCTTCGAAGTGCCGCTGCTTGCCTGGTGGCTCAAAGCAGTATGTATGTTTCCTGTGGTGCGAGATTCTTCGGATAAGGAAGCATTCAATCATGCAGTAAATGTTCTTAAGAAGGGTGAAATACTATTCATGGCTCCCGAAGGTACGCGCAAAAAAAGAAAGGGACAGAAACATCGTATCAGAACGGGATTCATCCGTCTGGCTCATCTTGCAAAATGTCCTATAGTGCCGGTGGCTGTTTATGGAACCGAAAAAGTACTTCCACCAGGTGGCGTATTTCCGAAACCAGTGAAAGTATCTGTTAAGGTCGGCAAACCATTTCATTTGGACAATATCGACCATATTTCAAAGGACAAAAAAGAAGTTTTACAAAAACAAGCAGACGAAGCAATGGCAGAAGTTTATAAATTAGTAGATGAGATGGCACAAAAAAGTAATTAAATAATCATAATAAAAAGAAGGGAGACTAGAAGCTTATGGAGACGTCACTTCTTAAAAAAGTGCCTATTTTTTCTCAATTAAACGAAGATGAGTTCGAAAAAATCAGGATGCTTTGTGTGAGCAAGAAATACGCCAAAGACCGCATTATCCTGATCGAAGAAGATCCGGGTAATTCGATGTTTCTGATTCAGAAGGGACGTGTAAAGGTTTCCCGCATGAGTGACGACGGACGAGAGGTAATTTTATCGATTTTAGAAAGCGGTGGATTTTTTGGCGAAATGTCACTGCTCGATGGCAAAGCCCGCTCTGCCAGCGTTACGGCACTCGAAGATTCTCAAGTATTAATCCTGCGTCGCGGTGACTTTCTGAAACTAATGGAGGATCATCCGCAAATCGCCATTGGCTTGCTAAAAGAACTGGCTGCCCGTATTCGACGAAGCGACACGCAAATAAAGAGCCTGTCGTTGCAGGACGCAATGGGCAGAGTTTCCTCCACCCTTATCATGCTGGCGGAAGATCACGGCAAAATCAAAGAAAAAACAGTGATGATTCCGCGCATTCCGCTGCAGCAGGATCTTGCAAATATGTCCGGGACATCCAGAGAAACTATTTCCCGGGTGTTCAAATATTTAGAGGACGAGAAGCTCATCATACGGGACGGACGCAAAGTCGTGATCCCGGATTATAAAAAATTTCGGAGAATGTTTTCATGAAAGGACGAGCATACCCCGAACATCCGATGATTGGCGTTGGCGCCGTCGTATTCAATAGAAATAACCAGGTGTTGTTGGTACAGCGAGGCAATCAACCAAGCGCCGGTCTGTGGGCGCTGCCCGGTGGACTAGTAGAGCTCGGTGAAGAGCTGAAAAATGCCTGCACCCGTGAAATAATGGAAGAATGTAATATCGAAGTACGTATCGGCGATGTGATCGATGTGCTGGATTTGATTTTGAAAGATGAAAATGGCGCAGTACAGTATCATTACATTTTGGTAGATTATGAGGCAAACTATCTGAATGGAGATCTCTCCGCTGATACCGATGCCAATGATGCTGCCTGGTTTTCGCATGAAGAAATCGAAGCCCTGGACATACCAGAAGCGACGCGGCTTGTTTTGAATAAAGCGATACAGAAACGGAAAAGTGGATAACTGTTCTTAAGCTCCCACGGAATTATCTGACATAATTCTACAAAAAATAGATCCAGTGCTAAACTACTTGTGAAGTTTTTCAGACTAAAAAAGCCCGGATATTGTTCCGGGCTTTTGCGCGTACTGTTTTACTGTATTCTCATTTCAGAAGCACAAGTTTTCGTGTGGCAATCGTCTTTGGATTGCTCGAATATAGCTTTAACAGATAAACGCCGCTTGGAACAATAGTTCCATTGGTATCACGACCTGTCCACGATATCCGATGCGTGCCGGCTGCTTTTTGTCCCGCATCGATAATATCAATAATTTGACCGTGCGTATTGTAAATCACCAGTTTGATTCCTGTTGCTTCAGGCAGACTATAAGAAATGGTCGTTTCCATATTAAACGGATTG
>WJJN01000055.1 GCA_014729735.1 Candidatus Zhuqueibacterota bacterium | reverse complement strand
CGTTAAATGAAATAAAAGACGGTTCCATTTCAAGCACCGATACGATGGACGTCTGGGCAATTAATGTGGATTCGGATAAAATGTATTCCATTGCCACCCAGACCGATCCGCTGGTCTTCAATGCCAAAAATGTACTGGAGATGGACGTTGTCGATGAGAACGGAATGAGTGTTCTCAATTCCAGTCCATCCGGTCGTTATGAAAAATTCGGAAGCATTTTAAGAGCCTGGACACCGGAAGAATCCGGTCTCTATTATGTCAAAATCTGGGGCGCTCCCGATGCGCTTGCAGCAGAGGCTGATCCGAGTTATGCAGTCAGACTGTGGTACGGAACACCACTGGATGTGGCAGCCACCGAACATGAGCCTGATGATGAAGTTGCCGATGCTTCGGCGCTACCCGCAGTTCCAACTGATGGCACCGTAATGCACGGCTATCTTTACAACAATTATACAGAGGGTGATACATTTAGCACCAACTGGAATGACCTGGATCTCTACAAAGTGGAAATTCCGGAAGACGGCATGGTTCTGATTGCCGAAACTACGACCCCGGGACGCTTGTACGGACATCCGGAGTGGATTCGGGAAACAGATACTGAAATTACTTTGTTAGATGCTACTGGTGCTGAAACACCGATTAAGAACGATGACAAAGACGTGTGGGCTGGCGATCCGTGGGAAGACATTTTAACATTCAATAATACGTTCTCCCGGTTTGTCTCACCGCCGGTGCCGAGTGCAGGTACTTATTATATTAGAGTCAATTCGTATTATAATAGCGTTACCCGATCCAGAAATCCGCATGAGAGCCATAAGAATGCCGGTGGCGGAGAATACTTGCTGTCCGTGAAAGTTGTACCACCGGATGATCCGAGTCTCATGGCGGAAGATCTGCCGTTGAACGAAATCAAAGACGGCTCCATTTCGGATAGTGATACCATGGACGTCTGGGCAATTAATGTGGATTCGGATAAAATGTATTCCATTGCCACCCAGACCGATCCGCTGGTCTTCAATGCCAAAAACGTTCTGGAAATGGATGTGGTTGATGAGAGCGGCATGAGTGTTCTCAATTCCAGCCCAACCGGGCGTTATGAAAAATTCGGAAGCATTTTAAGAGCATGGACACCGGAAGAATCCGGACTCTATTATGTAAAAATCTGGGGTGCTCCCGATGCACTGGCTGCAGAAACTGATCCCAGCTACAAAGTCCGTTTGTGGTACGGAACATCGCTGGATGTTGCCAGCACAACACATGAACCGGATGATGAAGTTGCAGATGCATCAGCGCTTCCTGCAGTTGCTACGGATGGTACTGTGATTCACGGCTATCTGTACAACAACTATACAGAGGGTGATACATTCAGTACCAACTGGAATGACCTGGATCTTTACAAAGTGGAAATTCCCGAAGGCATGGTTCTGATTGCAGAAACCACGACACCGGGACGCTTGTACGGACATCCTGAATGGATTCGGGAAACAGATACTGAAATCACTTTGTTAGATGCTACTGGTGCAGAAACACCGATTAAAAATGATGACAAAGATGTGTGGGCTGGCGATCCGTGGGAAGATATTTTGACATTCAATAATACTTTCTCACGCTTTATATCGCCGCCGGTACCGAATGCAGGCACTTATTATATTCGAGTCAATTCTTACTATAACAGTGTTACCAGATCAAGAAATCCACATGAAAGTCATAAAAATGCCGGTGGCGGAGAGTATCTGCTATCTGTAAGAGTGGTACCTGCGGACGATCCCGCTGTTGTCGCTCAGTCGCTGCCATTGAATGAAATTCTGGATGGATCGATTTCAGATGCTGATACGATGGATGTATGGGCAATTCATGCAGAATCGGATAAAATGTATTCCATTGCCACGCAAACAGATCCGCTCACATTCAATGCAAAAAGCGTTTTGCAGATGGACGTTGTCAGTGAAGACAATGTCTCTGTGTTGAACGCGAGTCCTTCCGGTCGCTACGAGAAATTCGGCTGTATTTTGAGAGCATGGACACCGGAAGAAACCGGCGTTTACTATGTGAAACTCTGGGGTGCACCTGAAGAGCTCGCTCTGGTAGATGATCCGAGTTATCAAATGCGCTTCTGGTACGGAACGCCGCTCGAAGTGGCAGGTACCGAGCACGAACCGGATGATTCTGTGGCGGTTGCTTCGGAACTTCCGGCAATGCCGCTGGACGGATCGGTCATTCACGGATATCTGTACAATGAATACACCGAAGGTGATACATTCACAACCAACTGGAATGACCTTGATCTTTACAAGATCGAAGTTCCCCAGGCGGGAATGATCCTGACGGTGGAAACAACAACACCGGGTCGTTTATATGATCATCCGGAGTGGATACGAGAGACAGATACGGAAATAACGCTGTTAGATGAAGATGGTAATGAAACTCCGATCAAAAACGATGACAAGGATGTTTGGTCCGGCGATCCCTGGGAAGATATCTTGACATTTAACAATACCTTTTCCCGGTTTGTCTCCCCGCCGATTCCGAACGCAGGAACTTACTATGTCCGCGTCAATTCTTATTATAACAGTGTTACCCGGTCGAGAAATCCGCATGAAAGCCATAAGAATGCAGGCGGCGGTGAATATCTCATAACCGCGTCATTGACATCTCCTGCAGAGCAGGAACCGAACGATGATATGGCTAATGCAAATGTCATTCTTTTGGAGACCGTGACAGATGCGGCTCTGGCTGCGGATGATGAGATGGATTACTTCAAATTCTACGCCGATTCATCAAAGATGTACACCTTGAACACGATAGCACCTCGTGGAGAAACCGCCAAGAACGTACTCAAATTGGAGCTGTTCGATGAAAATGGTGACAGCGTATTGAATGCCGATCCATCCGGCAGGTATGAGCGCTGGGGTGCACGATTGACCGGATGGGTTCCACCAATGACTGGTTTCTATTATTGCAAGATTTCGGCGGATGTTTCTTCGTTCACCGAAGATTTCCCATACCAGATCAGATTATGGTACGGTACACCAGTCTCGGTAGCTGCTTCGACTCATGAACCGGACGACTCTGTCGCAGTTGCTCAGAATATGGAAGCGATCGATCTTTCTGAACCTTTCGAGATCCGTTCATATCTGTATGCCGATTATTATGATTCCCTCGGTAACTGGTATAACTGGAACGATTTTGATCTCTATAAAATTGAGTTAAATGTTGGTGATACACTTGTTGCTGAAACAGTTACATCAGGACCGGATAGCTGTATCAGGGACCTGGATACTGAACTCTATCTGTTAGACGCAGAAGGAAATCAAACTCCTATCAAGAATGATGATAAAGATGTATGGGAAGGCGATCCGTGGGAAGACATTTTGAACTTCAATAATACTTTCTCACGATTTGTATCACCACCGATTACAGAAGGATTGGAAGGCACCTATTACATTCAGGTTAATTCCTATTATAACAGCCGCATTCGCTCGAGAGATCCGGGAAATAGCCACAAAGATCCGGGCGGCGGCGAATACACGCTGAAAATCGGTCTCAAAACAGCTACAAGTGTTGCGAGCCGGGAAGATGCACTTCCGATAAGTTTCGAACTATCACAGAACTATCCGAATCCGTTTAATCCAACGACAAAGATTAACTACTCAATTCCAAATGAGGAAATTGTGAAGTTATCAATTTACAACATGTTGGGTCAACGGGTCGCCGAAATTGTCAACAAGAGACAGCCTTCAGGACACTATTCGGTGGTCTGGAATGCAACGGATTCCAATGGTCTGTTGATGCCTTCAGGAGTATACTTCTGCAAACTGGAAGCAGGATCATTTGTTGATATTAAGAAACTGATCCTACTGAAATAGAGCAATAATGACCTCCTAAGGGAAACTGCATAATTACAAGCTCGGGAAAGATGCCTTTATGCTTGCAATTTTTCCCGAGCTTTTGTTTAATGTTTATTCGAGTTCGGAATTCCGAACTTTCAAAGTCTTCGGAGATCTTTTATTTAAATACAGGAGCAAGATCAGATGAACATCAATCATCGAGGAGCGAGGATAATTCTGCTTTTACTTATTTTGTTTATTATGATCGGTTGCAAAAATTCGGAAAGCCAAAATCAGATCCAGCGTACGCTCGTCATTGCACATCGGGGTTCTTCGGCGGAATATCCTGAAAATACCCTCGCTGCATTTAAAGCGGCTGTTGACGTGAATGCAGATTATATCGAGTTGGATGTTCATCTCTCAAAAGACGGTGAAATTGTCGTTCTTCATGATGATACAATCGACCGAACAACGGACGGGACTGGATTTGTCAGTGATTACACTGTTGCAGAATTACGCGGGTTTGATGCCGGATCATGGTTCGACCCGAAATTCAAAGATGAACATATACCGACCTTGCTCGAAGCAATCGAGGTCGTCGAAAACACGCAGACCCGTCTCTGTGTGGAAATCAAGGAAAAAGAGAAGAAGCATTATCCGGGACTGGAAAAACGGCTGGTTGAGATCATCCATCAAAATGATTTAATCGGACATCTGGTTGTGACATCTTATAACAAAAATGTTGTGAAAAATCTGAAAGAGCTCGAACCGAAAGTTGCGATTGCCTATGATCCGAATGATGGTGAATATAAAGAATTTCAAAAACAAGCTGCACAATGCCCTGTTGTTATCTTGAACACAGGCGCGAATATGGCTTGCTTCAATCATAAAAATTTATCAGATGAAATTATATCCGAATGTTTATACAACGGCGTCCCGCTCTGGGTGTGGACAGTTGACGATGAAGGAAGAATGAAAGAATTGGTGACATCCGGGATTGAAGCAATTATGACAAACAAGCCGGATGTTCTCAGACATGTGGTTGATCAACATTTAGCGCGCTAACTATATTGACAAGAATTACTACTTTTGATACCTACCGACAGAATTTGACGGAAGCTTGCATGGAAACGAACAACGATTATGATCTGGTTATTATCGGAAATTACACGAAAGACACAATTGTCACAAATTCAGGAACTCGAAATTCGGACGGCAGCGGATTTCTTTACTCCGCCTATGCTGCTGCCTTGACAGGCGTGAAAGTCGCCGCACTCACGCGATTAGCAAAAGAAGATGAGTATATTGTCGAAGATTTTAGAAAAATTGGAGTGAAGGTATTACCGACTTTTACCAAAAAATCCACGGAAATGAAAATCGTTTATCCGACCTCAAATGTCGACGAAAGGACAGTTTCTGTGGAGCAGAATGCCGGTTCTTATAGTGCAGATCAATTAAAACAATTGAGCACAATGAACGCAAAGGCATTTCTGATAAATGCAATGATGCGCGGGGAAGTGGGATTAGAGGTTATACAAGAAATCAAAAAGAAAAATGCGTTGCTGGCGCTCGATGTTCAGGGATTCATCAGAGTCGCGACAGATGACGGTTCTTTAAAAAATGAGACATGGACGGATAATCATTCCGTCCTATCGCAAATCGATATTATCAAAACAGATGCTGTGGAAGCAGAGATACTAACAGGGGAAAAGGACATTCGTAAGGCTATATTGAAGATAGCAGAATCCGGTCCTAAAGAAATTGTACTTACACATCGGGATGGCGTACTGGTATTTGCATATGACAGGTTCTATGAAGCCGGGTTTTTCCCGAAACAGTTGACAGGCAGAACAGGAAGAGGAGACACGTGCATTGGAAGCTACATTGCCAAACGATTAGTTGCGCCTGTGGAAGAAGCGGTAATATGGGCGGCGGCGGCAACCAGTCTGAAAATGGAATACGAGGGTCCCGTTCAATGCGCGGTTCATGAAATAGAGAAGTTGATTCATACAAAATATAGAAATTTTCGAAATCAGAAAACACATAATTTTAATTAGATATTTCAAATAGCGAAAATAGAAAACGGAGGATTTCCAATGAATAAAAAATTACTAATAGTATTAAGCCTGCTAATCCTTGCGCCGCTACTGAGAGGGCAAGACCTTGCGGGTTACGAAGTTGTTGAGAACAGCGAAATCGGGCTCGATGTCGCTCCTTTTGAAAAATGGGGCGTTGCCGTGGCTGATATCGACCGGAACGATTATCCTGACATTTTTACGATACGCTGGGCATCACCGGGATATAGCCGGGTTTATTTAAATGAAGATGGCTTGTATTCCGATATCACGGATCAAACACCGCTGGAAAGCATCGAAGCGAACGAGTCACATACGACCACTGTTTCACTGGTGGATTATGATAATGACGGTGACCGGGACATTTTTTTCGGTACTGATACTCATATGTATTTGCTGCAGAATAATGATAATGTTTTTACAGACATCGCTGAATCCGTTGGTTTGACTGCCGGAATTCCCGGCTTTGTTAATGAATATCAATTCCGGATGGGCGCGTGGGCAGATTATGATCTCGACGGTGACCTTGATCTAATTGTGGGGCAGCAGAACAATCCTGATTTGCTCTTTTATCGAAATGACGACGGCAGTTTTGTGGATATCGCAGCAGAGCTTGGATTTGAAGGAATCGCCGACTACGAAGGGGAGTTCAATATTCCGCAGGGAACACGTCGCACACGCCATATCGCCTGGATCGATTTTGATATGGACGGCGATCCTGATTTGAATGTCGGGGGATTAATCTTCAGAAATGACGACGGGGCATTTACAGACATTACCGAAGAAACCGGTTTCAATCCCTCACAGATCGAAGCTGCCACCTGGTTCGATTACGATAACGACGGTGACCTTGATTATTTCAAGGCAGTGGTTACCGGTCACTTGAATGAGCTCTGGGAAAACCAGGATGGCACGATGGTGGACATCAGTCAGGAATCCGGCGTGAGCTTCGGTGATGCTTATCGCGGAGTCACTGTCGGTGATTTTGAAAATGACGGGGATCAGGATATTTTTGTACAAAATAATAATACCGCAAACTACGAGGTCCTGCTCGTAAACGATGAGCTTGATGACGGACGGGCATTTGCAGATGTCGCCGAATTTATCGGACTGGATGTGACCGGTGATCGGAAGGGAGCTGCATTTATGGATTATGATATGGATGGTTTCCTGGACATTTATGTGGCTTCGGCACAGCATCAGCATATTATGTATCATAATTTGACTGTCCCGGCGCATAACTGGGTCGGCTTCATGCTCGAGGGAACCGAATCGAACAGAGATGCAGTGGGTACGCTGGTGAAATTATACACCGGTGAAACCATGCAAATTCGATACACACAGGTTCCCAATAGCTGGCAGTGCCAGGATAATCCGTACGTTCATTTCGGCATTGGTATGGAAACAAGCATCGATTCAGTGGTCATTCACTGGTCATTGGGATTAAAAGAAGTGATCACCGATGTTGCGATCAACCAATATCATAAAATCAGGGAAGGCGATGTTTCCAGCAGTGTCCGTGCGGAAAATCAAGTTACGCCCGAAGCATACCGACTCGAACAAAATTATCCCAATCCGTTTAACGGATCGACGCAAATAAGATATCATCTGAAAAGTAGCGGCAAAGCGAATCTGAGCATTTACAACCTGCGCGGGGAACTTGTTCGGACACTTGTCGAACGATCAATGACTGCCGGTGAGTACACGGTCGACTGGGACGGTCGTTCTGATTTTGGGGCAAATGTATCGTCAGGTGTTTATGTTTATACATTGAAAACAACGGGGCATATCGAATCGAAGAAGATGTTGTATTTGAGGTAAGTTGAATTATTTTTCATAGAGGAGCGAGATGATCGATCTTGTGAGGCGTTACGTTGATTTTGGTGATGGCAATAAAATCGAGGTTAATGTAAATAATCCTGTCGCACGATACCCGCGTAATCCGATCATTACGGCAGCAGATGTGAATGCGAGCTGGATGAATCCGGCACATCAGGTGAAGACGATCCACAACGCGGGGAT
>WJJN01000417.1 GCA_014729735.1 Candidatus Zhuqueibacterota bacterium | reverse complement strand
TTTTTCGATCCAGGTTCTGGTCACATGCCAGGCTTTAAAGTTTTTATAAAATACACCAAAGCTGAACAATCCAAGATTGGCTGTAAACCGATCGTACATAATATCGAAGTTATAAGCAGTGCGAGGTTCCAAATCAGGATTTCCATAATCGATTTCACCTAATGCTGAATTACTTGCTGGTGGTTCATCGATTTCCATGCGCGGTACCAGGTCTACATAGCGCGGACGAGCCAGACCGGTTGAATAGGCTAATTTCAGATTGTTATTATTGTTGAACTTGTACATGACATGAACAGAGGGTAAAATATTGCTGTATCCACCGCTTCCTGTAAGTTCCGAATCACCGATGATATCTGCATCTTCGGGGTATGGCTGTGTATAATCAGTTTTTGTATCCTCAAACCGGAGACCCATTACTGCAGAAAGTTTGGGATTGAAGTTTAATTGAGTCATTCCATATACTGCTGTAATAGTTTCCGAAGCGTCATAACTGTCTGTATAATTATCTCTCTCTTTCCAGGAGCCTGGTTCGACAACAGAATCAAGCTTTTTATTATCATATCTGACATCAACAAAACCGAAATTACCTTCAGGAATGGTATATGTGTCTGTAAAATCTGTCGTCTGGTAACGCTCTCGCTCAAGTGATACATCTTTCTGCAACACTTTGGTGCCGAATTTAAAATGACTGAGATCACCTTTCATAAACGCAAAAGGAATTTTGAAATTGATTTGCCCGGAAAGATCCTGATCTTCTTTAAGAATCAGATCATAACGAATCCGGTTTAATTCCAGAAGATCGATCCCGGAGAATTTAGTTGTTCCATCAAATTCCTTGATCTGATCATTGGAGTAACCTTCAAAAGAATTATCACGTTGATAGCGTAAATATGTTCTACCCGGTGTATCTTCAGAAGATTTGATGATAGCTCCTTTATAGTCAATTTGCATCCATCCCAATGTGTGTTCACCTCCGAACATCCCCAAATTTAGCCGTTGATCTTCAAGTCGGTTTCTGGTTTCGCGCGTCTCTTCGTCGTCTTCGATAACGTACTCAACCTCACGACGGATTTCATCATCGAGATAGGTATTGTGATTAAGCGTTAAGTATAACCGATGTGAAGGATTGAATTCATAATCAGTGCTCAGGCTCAAGCCGTAGCGCTGCCGTTTGACGTCATAATCATTTGTGTGCTGTGCATAAATCACTTCATCATACACACCATCATCATCGTCGTAATTCAATTCCCTTAGTTTTGAATCACGATTCGTTTTGTAATAAGCGGCGTCAACTAACAGACCTAACTTATTTTCGAAAAACCGTTTACCGTAAACACCATAATATTCCTGGATATCTCTGCCATAAGTTTCGAAATCGGACATCTGATTGTTATATCCACCACTTATGCCAAAAACAGCCATCCCTTCTTCCGGCGCTCTTCTTAAACCAAAATTGACAACGCCGCCAATTGCATCTCCGTCCATATCCGGTGTAATCGCCTTAATGACTTCGATTTCTCCCAACAATCGGTTGTTGACGAGATCAAGCCCGACACTACGTCGACTATTAGCATCCGGCGCCGGAATTCGCACGCCGTTAAGCGTTATCGCATTATATTCTTCATTCATGCCGCGAATCTGAACCATTTCTCCTTCGCCCTGATCGCGGGCAATAGAAACAGCCGGCAGTCGGCGAACTGTCTCCGCAGCGTTACGATCCGGGAATCGTGCGAAAAATTCTTCGTCCACAACCTGAACGATATTTTGTGCTGTCTTTTGTTTTTGCAACGCTTTTGCCTGACCACGTGTCAATTCTCCATATACGACAACCTGCTCACCTTTCAGAACACTTTCTTCTAGAGCGAATTGTACGGACACAGTTTTGCCGGCTAAAACTTGCACCTCTTTTGTTTCATCCTGATAACCGAGAAATGACGTTTTTACAGTGTAAGTACCAGCAGGTACTTTCAAAATTTTAAAACGTCCATTATTATCAGTTGCTGCTCCGCGTGCTGTACCAACAATTGAAATGTTGGCGCCGGGAAGCGGAGATTTTGATCCTGCTTCAATGACTTTACCAGTGATCTGGCCTGTTGTCTGGGCTGTTAATGTGCCGGATGTAAAAACAAAAGCCGTGATCAAAAAGATACTGATTAATAGGTGAAGCATTTTGGGAGCTTTTAAATCACGCATTTTTTCCCTCCTTAAATGTGGATTAAAAATTTAGTTTAAATTTGAAACGCGGCACTTTTCTTTAAAGAAAGTTTTTGCTTTTTGGACCTCCTTTCAACAATAAAGTGTTATCAATATTGATTTCGTTCCGAATAGCGGCTTGTTAACTGCAACTTATCAAGCGCCTGGTTTTTAATGTCGTACATAGTGAAACTGAGTTCCTTTCCAAGGACATCGATTTTACAATAGTGATGTTTCCGATGCATTACAGTAATAATATCATTCGTGTAAATCTTTCGCTCTGATAACTTTCCGCCACCACCGCCGGATACAATGTAGGTAACACCATTTGCAAACCCGCGCTGATAGTTATGATTGTGACCAGCAAAGTAGATATCAACGCCGTATTTTTCAAAAAGAGGTACCAGATATTTCATATTATTCGGGTATGGTGCCGGGTGCGATACATTATAACAAGGAATATGTCCGCAGACAATAAGCCAGTCTGCCGTCCGCGCAGATTCCGAAGCAAGCTGTGAAACGAGCCAGGAATATTGCGGGCTACCCGGAGATATGTCCGTGTAGAATTTCTTGTCAGGGTACGCATTAATAGGATTATCTATGAAAATGAAAAAGCAGTTCTCATAACTAAATGAGTAATAATTTTCATGACTGGAATCCGGAGTGGAATAGTAATCGTAAAAATAACGCGCATTCAGTTCATGATTTCCAATGGCGGCATAGACCGGTTTATACTTGATAGCAGGCGCCAGCGGATTGAAAAATTCAGTATTCCAGTCTGAAGAATGGCCTCGTTGAACCACATCGCCGACACTAATAATAAAGTCAAAAGTATGTTGTTGAAAAGCCGAGACGATATCGCGATGTGTCAAAAAATTCGTTTGGTTATCGCCATACAAGATGAAACTGAATGCCGTATCGTTTGGAGATTCTGTTGTAAATGAATACCAATCGCTAGTAATCGAATCCGATCGAATCCGGTAATAGTACGAAGAACCCGGTTCGAGATCACTCAACTCAATCTCGTGTATACGTGTGCGATTCGATGATTCTAATGCATTTACCGCCGTCTTTTGAAGGCTATAATCCACACAAGAACTCGCCGGGTAATTGGTTCGCCACATGATCACTGCTTCATCATTGAGCACGCGTTGCAGGTAAGGACCTGTTTGAAATTTTAAAGGTACATGAATTGAAACGAGTTGATAATTTTTATAAATCCTCAGATAATCACAAAATAGTCCTTTGTTAGAACAGGTAAAGAAACCGACTTTTCCATGCCTGAACTGAGAATCCTGAACATGAAAGAACTCGATATCATTCAAATAAATTGTCAACGTATCTTTTAATGCGGCGACGGTGATCGTAAAAGTGCATTCCGGCCATTCCTCTTCATCAAATGAGTCCAGGATACTAATTTCTCCCTCGTGAACTTTATCCAGCCGAATGATTTGCATTTGACTGGACATGAGCAGGCGATAATAATTATTCTTATCCTGATACCGGAACAGAAGTCCGATGTAATCGTCATCCGTGTAACTCACTATTGTCGTTATCACATAATCACGCCACCGCACATCACCGGTTGTGATGTGGGTCCCGCGTATCTTAGATTTGGTGCCGGAATCTGAATCATCAATTAAGTAACCGCGGCGAACATGCCAGTTTGAAGGTTCATCAGGGATCTCATCATAAATTGTCCAGTGATTTAGATGATTATTTTCAAAATCATCTTCCCAAATCAGGTCGATAAATTGAAAGGAGGTGGTATATTCGTGAGTGGGATTGGTTTGAGATAGACAAATTGATAAAAGTGTTAACAGAAATGAAATAAACAGAATCTTAATATTATTAATCATTGGGATTCTTTAGCAATGGTGAAATTGCAATATAATGAACGTTGGCTCTGTTTATGATTTTAGCAATAAGAGTGCCATAAAAATTAAATTAGTCATAAGACAAGTAATTTCAAATTGTTGATAGAATTGATAATACTATTGAAGGATGGTTATATCAATGATAAACGAGGAAATTCCCACGAGATTGTGGGAAATTCATGTGGGAATTAATTGTTCACCGACTTAAGGATTGTCATCATTGTATCCATAATGGTCAATCGCGCTTTTTAAAATTTGATGATATTCTTTGGGCATGTTTTTAGAAAGTGTATTTTCCTGTGAAGTGAATGCTTTCGTTTGAATATTTTTAATATATCCTTTGATACGAATTTCTATTAATTCTTTGATATTACTGTCAACGGTATTCGTTATCAAATGGGTTGCGCTATTAATATCCCAGTCACTAAATTTCAGAGCTTTGAGGCACATTCCTCGTAAATGGTGTGAAAGTGTGCGTGATCCGGCGCGAAAACCCAATTGTTGTTCGCTGATTTCCATGCGGAAAAGGTTCTTTCGTAATACGGATAATTCATGACTTTCCTTGTCAGTAAACACCTCAGATTTTTCCTGATTTTTTTCGACGATATTGTTGTTAAATTTTGAATCATTGCTGAGAGGAGGAAGATGTGTTTTCGAAATGTCTGTTTCTCCTTCAATTCTTGCGCTTTCACATGCTAATTGAATAATCATCCGCAACTCGCCAATATTGCCTTCTGAATAATCATGTGATTTGAGATAATGAAGTGTTTCTTCGTTTAGTTTTAATTGAGTCTGATGTTTTGCATTATAATTATCAATAAAATGATGCAGTAAAAATGGAATATCAGAAATACGTTCTCTGAGAGGTGGAATTTCAATTTTGTTAATACTTCCGCCCATACGACGAAACAGATCTTTACGAAATAAGCCTTCTTTAACGCGTTGTTCCAGATTTACATTCGTCACAAAAATGAAGCGGATGTCTGTAACAATATCTCTGCTTTTCCCGGCTGCCGGATGAAATGAAAGTCCGTCGACGACCCGCAGAAGCTGTGCCTGAGTGTCCAGCGGGAGTGCATCCACATCATCGATAACTAACGTTCCGCCATTGCATTCCTCAAGTACACCCTGTTGACCATTTTTATCGATACCCTGAATACCGTGTCCCGGACCAAACCCGAATAACTTGCCCAACACGATCATGGGATCAGCGGCAGAGAACTCCACAGCTTCAAAAATATGAAATGGTTTATGACAACGAGGACTCAACAGGTGCATCATGCGTGCAAGTGCAGTTTTGCCTACACCAGATTCTCCGTAAATCCACGCCGGAATTGTCATTTGGCTCAGCGGAACAATTTGTCGGAGAACTCTTAAAAACGGCGGACTATTTCCTGTACATATATTTTGCCTGAGTTCGGATAGGCGCGGATAATCTTTTTCATAGGTTTCTATTTTTTCTTCTAAAACCTGAGCCGATTCAATCTCATATTCATGTTTCCAGTAAGTATCCAATTGCGATTGAGCCTCTGCTAGTTTAACATTTGCGAATTCCAGTTCTTTTATATACTCATTTATTTTCGTATTTTTTGCTTTCAATTCATTGGCAAGTCTTTTAACGCCAAGAGATAATCCTTTCAACTCTTTTATGGGAAAGTTAATGACCGGGTCGGTAAAATCTCCTTCGCCGATTTTTGTGAGTGTATTATTCAAAGATTTTATGGAGCGTGAGGTTATTTTTGCAGCAAAAAAAGAAAACAATATCACTGCTAAAGAAATGATAGATGCAATCATAAGCATTCGGGCCCGGGTTTTACCACTGATATTTTCGATTTGCGCAGTAAAAGATTTGGTCTTGTCCAGTAAATGATCCATTGATGTACCGATTACAACACCACCCCAGATACCATGTTTGCTGTAATCGCCGGTATTATAAAAAATTGGTGAAATTGCCCGGGTGCGCATAATTCCCTCGGATTCGCCGTAAATTCCCATTGATTTCATTGTCGTGATAACCGTTTCACCACGCTGAACACGCTTGATTATGCTACTGATTGGCTCTCCGCTGTAAAGGTCATGAAGTCGCCAATCCATTTCGAATAAATTTATCGGAATAATACCGGCGTCAAAACGCCAATGTGGTGTGTCGGCAGTAAGCGGGGCTATCAGGTTACCGTCTTTGTCGAGCCCGCGAATATCCCATAATTTTTGATGAGCAATTATCCATCCTTCATCATCAATAATATAGTCATAATTTCCGGTTTGATAATTTTTGAGTACATTTTCCTTATTGATTCGGTTCTTTGATATAAAGTTTAAAATATGATGATGATCCAGCGCGATCATGCAAATCCCTTTAAAATTGTCTTTTTCATCTGTTATCCGTTTACAGAATCTAAATACACCATGGTAAGATTTTCCCTGTTCCAATTGCTCGTTCCTGCTGACGTACCAGCCATTTAAGTGCGAAATAAAATATCCACCTGGACTCTTTCTTGTAAGATCAAAATAATTTTCAGTTTTAAATGAGGTATTTGCTGGTATATTGACGTTTTGTAGATTATCTTCCGGCACAATTTTGTTGTCAATAATTTTTACGCGCTCGGTTCCGTTCTTATCAATATATGAAATTTCCTTATACAGAGGAATTGATTTTTCGAGATGACTCACCCATTTGAAATGCTGGTTCGAAAATTGATGATATGATAGGGAATTCATAGGTAGCTGTGAAAGCATATTGAGATCATTCTCACAAGATTTTAGAAATTCTGTTATCCTCCTGGCAAGATGTTCTGCATCTGTTTTGCAGATTTGCGCGGTCTGATCTTTTACGATAAGCTCGCTTGTTTCATTGGATAAATTTTTTACATTATTCAATTCTGAAAGTGATAAACTGATGAGAATAATTAATGGTACAAGAGAAAGAAATGTTAGCAAGATAATAAGCGCATGAAATACGCTGATGTGAATCTTATTATGTTTTAGCATAATGCAATTACTTATTCGATGAATGATCACGCATCTACATAACCGGTTCCACGACATGTTGGACATTGTTTCGGTGGTTTATTCGGAAGATCGATGAACTCAAGTTTACCAGTTCCTTTACATGTCGGACAAATCTTTTTTGCTTTGCCTGATTGGTCTGCCCTTGACAACTTTCTCCGATTTACCAGATAGTATCCCCCGGCGATAACGAACGCAACGGCGATTAATATGATGACTATCGAAAAAAACATGATTTGATTCCTTGAATAGTCAAATTGGTTTATATTAAGATAGTGTAAATTTTTTTAGATGTCAACAGAAATTATTGATATGCATAAATTTTTGTGATTCAGGAGAGATGAATGAACAAAAAAAAAGCAAGTCTGTAACTTGCTTTAAATTGTGCTTAAAGGATTCGAAGATTATACAACTTTCCTCACTTTTTCGCTGCGGAGGCATCTCGTGCACACATACGTCTTTTTTACTTTGCCATCGAGGTCGATTTTTACTTTTTGCAAATTGGGCATAAAACGCCGTTTATTCAAATTATGCGCATGGCTCACATTGTGACCAACCATCGGACCTTTTCCGCAGACTGCGCATTTACGTGCCATAACTCAACTCCTCAGAATATTATTTTCAATTCATAGATTGCATATTAATATTTTGGAACATGCAATAATACGAAATAATTATTAAAAATGCAAGTGATTATTTGAAATTTTATCTAAAAAGGTCTTGCAAGTTAGTGTAAAAGTTCTTATATTTGAGTGCTATGAAATTGGGTCAGGTGCGAATACAGGGAAGAGCGATTTTAGCGCCATTAGCAGGAATATCTGAGAGCAGCTTTCGTTTGCTTTGCAGAAAGCAGGGAGCTGCCGTTGTTTTTTCAGAGATGGTTAGCAGCGATGGTTTAATTCGCGATAACCAGCGCACCATCGATTACCTGAAATTTAACCCTGATGAGCGACCGTTCGGCGTCCAGTTATTCGGCGCAGTTCCGGAAGTGGTTGCGCAATCGATTCGGATTGTCGAGGAATTTGCGCCTGATTTTATTGATCTCAATTTCGGATGTCCGGTGAGAAAAGTCGTTAAAAAAGGTGCCGGCGCTGCTGTATTAAAAGATCTTAGACAGTTGCGAGACGTTACCTCGGAAGCCGTTGCCGCAACGCCCATTCCGGTAATGGCTAAGATTCGAAGCGGATGGGATAAATCGAACGAAAATGCTGTGGAAATCGCACGGATTTTGGAAGGCTGCGGAGTTTGCGCGATTACATTACATCCACGAACGCAGGAACAGATGTTCAGGGGACATTCTAACTGGGATTTGATCGGGGAAGTGAAACACACAGTTTCGGTTCCGGTTATCGGTAATGGTGATATCAAAAATCCGGTTGATGCAAAAAAAATGCTTGAACACACAGGATGCGATCTGGTAATGGTTGGACGAGCCGCATTTGGTAATCCCTGGATCTTCAAACAAATCAACGAATACCTGGACACAGGATCAGTTAACTCCCAAATCTCCGTTGAAAGCAGGCTAAATATGTGTTTG
>WJJN01000416.1 GCA_014729735.1 Candidatus Zhuqueibacterota bacterium | reverse complement strand
TATGCCAAAGATGTAATGCCGAAAGATTCAAAGCCTGCCACTTCATTTATTCTTAATTTAGGGATGGAAACTTTTCGCATGAATAGCCTCGAACAAAATGACATATTCAAAGAAGATTTCACCGGCGCATTAACGTACCACACGCTGGATCTGGGGATCATGCAGTATCTGGAAAGCATGCGCCATTTTAGATACGAAGTGCGAATGGGAGTAGCATTTCTGGAAAAGGGAATTCAGTTAAATTTGGATAAATTCGAGGATAATACATTCTATGCGAACCGCAAGATCAGCAGTGGATTTCCAATGCCAATTTCATTCCGTTTCCAAACGCTTTTTTACATGGGATTGGTCGAAAAAGCAAATATGGAATATGCCGACTGGGTATCGTTATATGTTTCGTTTGCCAGGCATTTTGCGGAAAAGACGCCGGATTTCAATTGTATCGGCATCGGTTTGCGGGGAGATGTGAGTGACAGTTTTTCAATATCCGCCGGAATTTCGTTTGTGCTGGCATCCGAATTTGATTCCATTCCATTAAAAAGCAGTGACGACCATTTGAAATTAAATTTTGATGGCTTGCAATACCATCTGCTGCTCATACAATATGCATTTTAAAAAGGTGATAACCGTGGGAAGATTTCTTTGGATACTAACCGCCTGTTTACTGTTGCTTAATTGCAACACTTCCAGATATAAAAAAGCCGAAGCTTCACGTGAAAAGCAGATGCGTACAGATGCTCCGTACAAAAGAGCGACTGTTGCTCATACAAAAGACTCGTCCGGACACGAAAAAACGCTGAGTTTTCCCTACCTGACGATTCGATTTAAACAATATGATACGGAAATGGAAATGATCGTCGATCCGCTGGAAACGAATGTTCAAATCGATTTACAACGCACACCGGAAAGCTCGCTGGATATCAGCCCGGATTCAACAAAAGATGATTCTTCGGAAACCGACTTCTTTGATGAATCGGAGCCTGAATCACCAGTTGTTGATAAAAATTTGACCGATGACATTCTCAGTGATCTGAACAGAGCGCAATCTTATTTTTATGAAGGTGATTATTCGAACGCGATGCGGGAAGTTAAAAAATCCATTAAAAAAAAACCAACAGCTTCGGCTTATGCGCTTGGGGGATCGATATTTTATATGAATGGCGAAACTGACAGGGCTATCGATGCCTGGGAAACGGCACTTGAAATAAATCCGGCAATGAAAGAAGTTGAAAATATTTTAAGACAGGTGAAAAAGTGATCACTATTATCGGTATCATCTCTGGCATCATATTGATTGGGATAGGGATAGAAGGCAGCGGTACGCCGGCGGATATTTATATCAACCCGTCGGGACTGGCTATTGTCCTCGGCGGAACGATTGCGGCTACGCTCATTTCCTTCCCGTACCAGCAGGTTCTAAGGGCGTTTCGCTCGTATCTTATCATTTTTCGCTCGGGTTCGTATGACTATGTCAGAGTAATCAAACAGCTCGTTCAAAACATCGAGAAATATAATAATCACGGTCTATCTTCATTTGAAGAGTTCCATCGACCTCCAAAGAACTTATGGATTTTCAATGACGGTATTCAGTTGATGATCAACGGCTATAATAGAGACGAGGTGAAGGAGGTGCTGGAAGATCAAATCCGATGGAAATTCAAACGGGAACAGAAACAGAACCAGTTGTTTGCGGCGATGGCAAAATTCGCCCCTGCCTTTGGGATGATCGGCACCCTGATCGGACTGATTAAAATGCTGGTCACCATGTCCACCGGTCCCGAGCATGTCGGTCACGGGCTGGCAATTGCGCTGACAACAACATTTTACGGATTATTGCTGGCGAATATGCTTTTCAATCCGATCGCGGAAAAAATTAGGGAACAGAGTGAAAATAATTTGTTATTCGAAACAATGCAACTGGAATCGTTGATGATGATGTTCGATAATGCCAATCATATCTACGCACAGGATAAACTGTCTGCTTACATCAGCGCAGGACATCGAAAAAAATTGAGTGCCAGGAAAAAATATGGATATTGACCTTTACAAATTCGATGTTCGATCCGATCCTGAGGAGAAAAGTCAGTGGTTGCTATCGTACAGCGATATGGTGACATTGCTCTTGTGCTTTTTCGCCCTGTTTTTTGCAATTTCCCGAGTGGATACAGTGAAATACGAAATGATCACCGAATATTTCAATCGCTCCTCTAAAATGCCATTGCATGAATTGGAAAAACAGATGGAAGCTTTGGTCACAAAGCACGATCTGGACAATGAAGTTGATGTAAAATTGACACAGGAAGGACTGGAATTAGATTTTCAGGATAAAATTTTATTCGATTCCGGAATGGCAGAATTAAAAAGAGATGCTTTTCCTATTTTGAAGTCGATCGCGAATATTTTGCGCTCTCCAGCGGTAAGGCAAAGAAAGATCCAGGTGGCGGGTCATACCGACACAGTACCGATCCACAGGGATTCAATTTACCCCTCGAATTGGGAATTGAGCAGCGCCAGAGCCTCCCGCGTGATCCGCTATTTCTTAGCCCATAAATTTGAAAAGGAAAGATTCGAAGCCATTGGATATGCAGACACCAAATTAAGGGTAAAGGAATCTGTTTCGGAAAAAGGACTTGCTGTGAACCGACGGGTTGTGTTATTGATTAAATAATAGTCTACGTGTCTCATCCCCGGTATCTCGCAAAGCACAATAGTGACCAATCATCACTAATTAGTGAAATGATCTCACCTCACGCTACGATCTGCTTCAGACATAAAATTGTCAAAACTACGAAATATTTGATATTATTAAGCTATAAAGATTTTGTAACTTATGGCACACTACTTGCTTAGTTTGAAATTGAAATTTTTAGTGATTGTTAAAATCCCGTATATCAATATAAATATGTTATAAATAGTTGACGACTCATTACCACCACCACCTCTTTCCTCGCACTGGCTATAATATGCGCCTCCGGATCGGCGATTCGGAGGCGCCGCTATTTTAAATCCTTATTTAAAATAATATAATCACAGCCGTCCCCTTGCCCCTGCTGCTATGTATTGAAATATCGCCATCATGATCTTCTATAATACGCCTTACGATGGATAAACCCAGTCCCATTCCTCGCCTTTTGGTGGTGAAATAAGGTTCAAAGATCTTTTCTAAAATTTCCTGGTCCATCCCCTCTCCGAAATCTTGAATCGTTATTTTAACCGTTTTATCAGGATCAGGAACTGGCGTCGTTTTAATTATAATTTTTCCGCCGACTTTCGACGCTTCGATACTATTTTTTATGAGATTATTCAATGCTCGCTTTATATTGTCCCGGTCGAGCATAATCCCGGGAACAGAAGCATCGAGCTCGGTTTCAATTTTAATCGGTTTGGATCCGCCTTCGAGAATTGGTATTAAATTTGTGATTATGTCGTTTATATTTATCCTTTCCTTATTTATACCTGGCATTCTTGCGAATTGGGAAAATTCGTCTGAAATCCGACGCAGCGATTCCAGCTCTTCCTCGATAGAGCGGACTAATTCTGCGTGAGCATTTTGCTCCGGCTGTGACATTTTCGATTTCAGGCGAAATAATGATATTTGTATCGGAGTAAGTGAATTTTTAATTTCGTGCGACACCCTTCTGGCAACATCGCGCCAGGCAGCGAGCCGTTCCACCTGCACCAGACGTTCCTGGCTTGCCTGCAAATCATGTCGCATCTTGTTGAATGAATCCACAAGTATTTTGATCTCATCTTTTGCCTCCACTTCGACTTTTGAAGAGAAATCTCCCTCTGCCACGCGCTGCATTCCAAAAGCCAATTTCCGGATGGGCATGCTGATGCCACGGGACAATTTGCGGGCGGAATAAATGGCAATTAAAACGAGCGTGATGATAAACAATGTTGCCAGCGCCCAGATAAACCTTCCCTCCAAAACAGATTTTTTAACCAGTGACAATGAAGTGTAAATCTTTAGCGATTCGGATACTTTGTTTTTCGCTGCGATTACCTGTCTGTCGACATTAAAACCGACCACTGAAATCGTCGAATCGGGGAGAGGACGATAGACCTGACAATAGTGCCGGTCGTCTTGTGTTATGAAAGTACTGGAGATTTCACCATCAAGGATCATATGAACAAGGTTGTAATTCAATTGAGGATCGGGATACTCTCGAGTCGTTACGGAATTTAATTCTTGAATAGTCTTTTTTGAAACCTGGTAGTGCCCTAAAAACGAGATATTATGCTCCATCATTTTTTGTTTATTGATTTCCGGTTGATAATTGATGGCATCCATGAATTCATGTCCACGGCTTTCCAACTGATGTTTAATCGCCTGGATTGAAGACGCAAGAGATCCTTCTATTTCAGGCATAAATGACATTTCAACACCTTGAGTTAACAACCCGCTAACAAACAATGTCAACGTAATGGAGGGAATTAGAACCAGCAGAAAAAAGATGATTGTTAATTTTATTTCAAGATGAAATCCCTTTGGTGACCGCCTGATCAGGATTATCGTATATAGAGTCAAGAATACTACGATGACAAACAGCCAAATGAGAAATACATCCATTTCTATTTCCCGTTTTTGTTTTCAGCTTCCCTGCTTGAAAGGAGAATAAGAATTCCCATAACGATTAAAATCAGGGGCCACCATTCATGAATTCCGTAAATATCACTGGCACCAAGTGCAATCAGAACCGCTCCTGCGATAAGCTTACCAGTGAGTAAATGACTGTCGGGAATCAAAAACAAGTTCACAAATACCTCAGCGAAAAAGATAATGCCCACACCAAGCAGGAAATAATCCCACCAGTCGCCATAAATCAGGGCATCTATACGGTGCAAAAAAATCGACGAGCCAAGCCAGATAAGAATTAATCCGAAAAATATCTGATTCCAGGAATTTCGATTTAAAGTGATTTTCCCTTTGTCAGATTTTGGGGAAGAAGTCGTATTTGAAGATGAGTCTTTCATAAGAAATTCCATTGATTTTCATTCAATTGCAATTTATTACAAAATACGATCAAATAAGCAATTTGTTTGGAATAGTTATATACGGTATCGATTGGTGATTGGCATTCGGCGATCCTTGCCAAACGCCTTTGGAGTTATTTTCACTCCGGGAGGACCTTGCCTGCGCTTGTATTCAGTGCCATCCACCATTCGAATGACTTTGCGCACGATTTCCTCATCAAATCCCTGATCTACGATTTTCTTCAGCTCAAAATCCTTTTCTACATACATTTCGAGAATCGGATCGAGAACATCATAAGGCGGCAAACTGTCTTCATCTTTCTGATCCGGCTTCAACTCAGCGGAGGGCGGTTTTGTGAGAGTACTCTGAGGGACAATCTCCCGCTTATTTTTTGAGTTAATATATTCGCACAACTGATAAACCATTGTTTTCGGAACATCTTTGATCACTGCAAAACCGCCAGCCATGTCACCATAAAGTGTGCAGTACCCAACGCTAATTTCGGATTTATTGCCTGTTGTCAGCGCCAGCCAACCGAATTTATTGGATAATGCCATAATAATATTCCCCCGAATTCGAGCCTGAATATTTTCCTCGGTAATGTCTTCGGGTAAATTTTCAAAAATATCCGCCAGCATGTCTTTATATGAATCAAACGTCGATTTAATTTGCACGGACGTTAATTCGATACCAAGATTCGTAGCTAATTCCTGTGCATCAGAAATGCTGTGTTTTGATGTGTATTGCGATGCCATGCTTACTCCGATTACATTTTCGCTCCCCAGCGCATCCGCGGCGATGCACGCTGTCAGCGCCGAATCGATGCCACCACTCAAGCCCAACACGACCTTTTTAAATCCATTCTTACGGATATAATCGCGCGTTCCCAAAACCAGCGCTTC